>NZ_JBIVGT010000017.1:109424-114103 GCF_044748825.1 Pseudomonas sp. NPDC089741
CTGTTCGCGCCCCGCCCACGCCCACGCCGGTCGGCCTGGGCGCCCTCGTGTCGCCGGCATGCAGTCCTCCGAAGACCAGGCGGGGCTCAAGTTGTGGGTTCCGCTGATGATGGAAGGGCGTGACCCGAACCAGAAAATCGCGGCCACCTGGAGCCCGCTGGGTACCGACATGAACTTCGGCGAAATCACCCGCCAGTTCGCTGCCCACCTGCAAACCAAGCCTAACTTCGATCTGAAACTGTCGAGCGAAGTCGAAGACATCACCAAGAACGCCGACGGCACCTGGCGCGTCAGCTACAAAAACCTCAAAGACGGCACTAAAACCGAAACCGACGCCAAGTTCGTGTTCATCGGCGCTGGCGGCGGTGCACTGCACCTGCTGCAGAAGTCGGGCATTCCTGAAGCCAAGGAATACGCTGGCTTCCCGGTCGGTGGTTCGTTCCTGGTGACCGATAACCCGGCCATCGCTGAACAGCACCTGGCCAAGGCCTACGGTAAAGCTTCGGTTGGCGCACCGCCGATGTCGGTTCCGCACCTGGACACCCGTGTTCTGGACGGCAAGCGCGTGATCCTGTTTGGCCCATTCGCGACCTTCAGCACCAAGTTCCTCAAGGAAGGCTCGTACCTGGACCTGCTGACCAGCACCACCACCCACAACATCTGGCCTATGACCAAGGTCGGCATCAAGGAATACCCGCTGGTCGAGTACCTTGCTGGCCAACTGATGCTGTCGGATGAAGACCGCATGAACGCGCTGAAGGAATACTTCCCGAACGCCAAAGCCGAAGACTGGCGCCTGTGGCAAGCCGGCCAACGCGTGCAAATCATCAAGCGTGATGAAGCCGCTGGCGGCGTCCTGAAACTGGGCACCGAAATCGTTGCCGCGCAAGACGGCTCCATCGCCGGCCTGCTGGGCGCATCGCCAGGCGCGTCGACCGCTGCACCGATCATGCTGAGTGTGCTGCAGAAAGTCTTCAAAGACAAAGTGGCTAGCCCAGAGTGGCAAACCAAGCTGCACCAGATCGTTCCAAGCTACGGCACTCAGCTGAACAGCGATCCAGCCAAAGTGGCTGCAGAATGGGCTTACACCGCCAAAATCCTCGAACTGCCGACGCCTCCGGTGATCGGTCAGGTAGCTGCTCCGGCCGCACCGGCCGCTGGAAAAGCTGAAGCGCCGAAGGAAAACGCTGCACGTGACATGGCGCTGTAACTAGACGCCGGATACACAAAGCCCACTGAACCGGCGACGGTCAGTGGGCTTTTTCTTTCGATGTTGTTTTTTTGCGGAGACGTATGTTCATCCGGAAAGGAATTATTGCTTATCCGGATAGATAGGTGGAGTACTGTGATATTGATTATAAACCGCATCTTTACCAGTGAGATTACCTCTGCTTTTTTTGCAGGGTTCGCAAATACAGTTTGAGTAGTGTGTATTGTCAGTGTAAGGCTTTAAAACGTTAGTAGATCCGCCTGACTTTTCGACGGGTTGTTTCTCGCTTGGGGGTTGTTTCAAAAGATCATCATTGAATGAGTATGGCATTCTAATTCTCCACGGTAGACAGGGCTGAAGAACAGTCGAAGTTCTGGCATGGAATTTTCGACTCAATCTGAGGATATCCAGGTCTGTTTTTTTTACACCTGTCATATATGACAGGTTTTTATACTGGTTTCATGTGTGAAGGTTTTTTAATGGAATAAGTAATGTGAGAGGCAAAGTGGTCTTTGGTAAGGTTGCGTAGTGCTCAAGCATCAAGTTCACGGAACCGGCGGCGTTCAGTGGTTTTTGTGGTCAAGTCGTGTATCACCGCCATATCTCTCGCCGTGTAACCACGTGTAGGAGCTGCCGCAGGCTGCGATCTTTTAAATACAAAGATCAAAAGATCGCAGCCTCCGGCAGCTCCTACATGGGGTATTCGTAGTTAGGGTTTTGCGTTTGCCAGGTATGCGCCGAGGCGCCGACCCATTTCTTCGCCGAGGGCCTGCAACCCGCTCAACGGCCGCACCATCACTTCAAACTCGACGATCTTCCCGGCCTCATCAAAGCGAATCATGTCGATGCCCTTCAGCTCCTTCGTCCCGACCTTGGCACTGAATTCCAGAACCACGTTCAGACCATCGGCCGTCACCAGTTCACGGTGGTATTTGAAGTCTTCGAACACGTTGAACACGGTATTGAGGATCATCGACACCACTTGCGCGCCGGAGTAGGGCGTATGGGCCATGGGTGAGCGGAATACCGCATTGGGGTCAAGCAGTTCGGGCAGGGCTTTGAGGTTGCCGGTGCGGATCATCTGGTGCCAGCGGTTCAGGGATTCGGCGACGTTGGCTTGCAGATTGAGGTCGGTCATCTTCACTCCGGTTTTTTTCCAGTTGTTCTCGCGGTGACCAAGACTCTAGAGCAAAGCGCCGACAGGGCAACCTTGTCATGGCAACCTGAATATCACCCTATGAAAAGCCTATGTAGGAGCTGTCGAGTGAAACGAGGCTGCGATCTTTTGATTTTGTTTTTCAAGATCAAAAGATCGCAGCCTCGTTTCACTCGACAGCTCCTACAGGATCAGATGTGCATCTGATATGTATTTTTCAGTGCGATCTGCCTCTGTAACCGGCGCAGTCATCGGCTCAGAATAGCCCCGTAGTCCGGTCACTCGCGGCAGTCCTTCATCCCGAAGCGTCCGGTGCACCGCAAGCTCGGCATTGAGGAGAGCAATATGAACAAGATGGCGTTTTTTCTGGGTGGATTCCTGACACTGACCATTCTGATCGGCTTGCTCGCGACCATTTCTCCGGTCTGAGCCTTCAACAGTTGAATATCGGGAAATAGCGCTCTTCGCGTTTCTTGAAATGGATCGGCGCGGTGTTGATTTTCTCACCGTTCAGGTACAGCTCGGGCAACGTCAGGATGAAGTCGCCCAGATCACCTTTGCCCAAGGGGCTTCCGGGGTGCTGGACATCGCGTACTTCAGGGGCGCGCGGATCGAAGCCGGTTTTCAGGCGTTCGATACTGAATTGATAGGTTTTTCCGTTGGCCAACTGCACGGTTGCTATCGGCGATGAGGCGCTGATCCACAGCGGCACTTTGAGTTGTGTCTCGGATTGACCCTGAGGGGGAAGTGCACGGCGAGGCGAATATTCCATATACAGCTGTGTGGAAAGTCGTACCTCGGTTTCCGTCACTGCGGCTCCTGGCGGCCAGGTCTCGCCTCCCGGCAACGAGACGTGAACCAGCAGGAAAACCCAGTTCAGCTCGTTTGATGTCGTTGTGAAACGCATCGCCGTTTGCGGCCCAGGGCAGGTCGGATAAAGGAGCGTCGGGCGACCTGCTGTCGATTCGGGATACATCAGCGGGCCAGCGCTACAGGCGGCGAGCAGCGGAAACAATAGACAGGCGAGACGTTTCAAACGGCCACTCCGTGATGGTTATCTTGCCGCTCGAGGGTTTTCCAGAGCGTATTACCCAACCGCATCAGCCGACGGCCAGCCACTGACTCGCGCCGCTGGCCCGCCGGCGGGATCCGCCGGGTACACAATCAAGGAATTACCCGTACTGGTTTCGGCGATGAGCTTGCTCGCCGGGCCAAACATCGCGGCGCGCTCTTGCGCGGTGCAGGTCGGCAGGTAAACGCGCAGGACTCTGGGGTCGTAGAATCGAAACACCAGAAGGTTGCCATCCGGATCGGTCACCCGCAGCAGCGTGCGAAAGTGGCTGCGCAGGTCGTCCAGCGACACGTGCGCCGGGGCGATGACGAAACTGCCCCAACTCTGCCCCCAGCCTTCCTCGAACAGTCGCCATGTATACGGCTGTTGCGGGTCGAGCTGCAGCAGATAAGGCGCTGCGGCCGACAGGCTCGGAGCGAGTTCGCCCGCGTACAGGCAGGAAAATTCCGCGCCGCTGCTACGCACCAGCGATTCGATGCGTGGGTCGCGGGCGCCGTCCAGCAGGGCATAGACCTTCGGCGTGCCTGGCTGCATACCCTGCGGCCAGAACTCGGCCGTCAACCATTCGTTGAGACTGGGGCGAAACTGGCTCATTGGTTGCAGATCTCGCAGAAGGGCACGCCGCTTTTCGCGGCAGCTACCAGGGTTTGCGCCTGCATGTTCTGTTGGATCAGTCGGGTTTCTGCAGCCGTTGGCGCAGCGGGTGCGGCGCCGGATGACGGTGCGGCGAGCAGCTCCGCAGGCGTCGGCGTGTTGATCGGTGCCGCGCTGAGGAGTTTGCCGGCAGCATCGGCGTCGGCGGGGGTCAAGGCGATCGGCAACTTGATCGCGATTCCGGTGCCCGAGCCTGGCGAACCGCCGGAGTTGGTTTTTACCTCGGCGCCGCTGATGGTCACGCCGCCGGCATCCACCTTCACAAAACTGCCGCCAGCCTTGGCGGTGAGTTCCATGCCACCTTCGATCACGACCTTGGCGCCGGCGTGATAGTGGATCTCGGTGCCAGCCTCGACAAATTGCGCGGTACCGACCTTCAGGTGCCGGGTGGCGCCCACCGTCAGATGGTCATCGACCCGTGTTTCCGTCTTGCGGTCGAAGTGGGTAATCCGGTGCTCTTCAACCTTGAATTCGCTGAGGGTGTTGGCCTCGACCGTGTCATGCCGCTCATTGCCGACACGGATCTTCTGGTCGTGCTCGATGTTCTCGTCCCAATCGCGTTGGGCATGGATGTAGATCTGCTCGAC
>NZ_JBIVGT010000018.1:0-34657 GCF_044748825.1 Pseudomonas sp. NPDC089741
GCCCTGGCCCCCCCCGCCCTCAGGGGCCGGATCGGTCGCACTGCAGGCCGTGGCCGCAGCCGCGCAGACAGGCAGTGGGAGCTCGATGCCCTGCTGCAACTGTGGACCGCTATCAAAGAAGCATCGCTGGATCGTTCCGCGCCATTCCTGATCTACCAGGAAAGCAACGTGATCATCCGCGCCATCCGCGATTACCTGCGCCAGGACATCGGCGAAGTGTTGATCGACAGCGTTGAGGCCCAGGACGAAGCCCTGACCTTCATCCGTCAGGTAATGCCGCAGTACGCCAGCAAGATCAAGCTGTACGAAGACAGCGTGCCGCTGTTCAACCGTTTCCAGATCGAAAGCCAGATCGAGACCGCTTTCCAGCGCGCCGTGGAAGAGAAAGTCCGCGAATGCCTGGAAGCCGACCGCGCTCGCGTGCAGATCGGCCGTATCTCGCGCTTCGGCCTGCTGGAAATGTCGCGTCAGCGTCTGCGTCCATCGCTGGGCGAAAGCAGCGGCATCGTCTGCCCGCGTTGCAACGGCACCGGCATCATCCGTGACGTTGAATCGCTGTCGCTGGCGATCCTGCGCCTGATCGAAGAAGAAGCCCTGAAAGACCGCACTGCCGAAGTTCGCGCACAAGTGCCGATCCCGGTGGCCGCGTTCCTGCTCAACGAAAAACGCAACTCGATCACCAAGATCGAACTGCGCACCCGTGCCCGTATCGTCATCCTGCCGAACGATCACCTCGAAACGCCGCACTTCGAAGTGCAGCGTCTGCGTGACGACAGCCCGGAAGCCGCGACCAACCAGTCCAGCTACGAAATCGCTGCTGCCGCTGCCGAAGTCGAAGAAGTCCAGCCAGCCGCTGCGACCCGCACCCTGGTTCGCCAGGAAGCCGCGGTCAAGACTGCACCGGCCCGCGCCAACGCTCCGGTTCCAACCGAAGCCGCCGCCGCTCCGGCTGCACCGGCACCGGCGCCAGTCGCCGTGCCAGAGCCAAGCCTGTTCAAAGGCCTGGTGAAATCGCTGGTCAGCCTGTTCGCCACCAAAGAAGAGCCAGCCGCTCCGGTTGCCGTTGAAAAACCGGCTGCCGAGCGTCCGGCCCGCAACGAAGAGCGTCGCAACGGTCGTCAGCAGAGCCGCAACCGTAACGGTCGCCGCGATGAAGAGCGCAAGCCGCGCGAAGAACGTGCACCACGTGAAGAACGTGCACCGCGCGAGCCGCGTGAAGAGCGCGCGCCACGTGAAGCCCGTGAGCCGCGTGAAACTCGCACCGAAGCACCGGTAGCCCGCGAAGAGCGCGCACCACGTGCCCCGCGTGAAGAACGTGCACCACGTGCTCCGCGTGAAGATCGCAAGCCACGTGGCGAGCGTGAAGAACGCGTACGTGAACTGCGCGAGCCGCTTGACGCCGTTCCGGCTGCTGCAGCTGCCGTTGCCGTAACTGCTGAAGAGCGTCCAGCCCGTCAGCCACGTGAAGAGCGCGCACCGCGTCCGCCGCGTGAAGAGCGTCAACCACGCGCCGAGCAGGCCGTTGCTGCCGTTGCCGAAGAAGAAGTGATCACTGCTGAAGAGCAACTGCCGGAAGACGGTTCGGAGAACGCCGAAGGCGATCGTCCACGTCGTCGCTCGCGCGGCCAGCGTCGTCGCAGCAACCGTCGTGAGCGTCAGCGTGATGCCAACGGCAACGTGATCGAAGGTTCGGAAGAATCCGACTCCGAGTCCGAAAATGCTGAAGAGCCAAGCACTGCCGATCTGGCTGCCGGCCTCGCAGTAACTGCCGCGGTTGCCAGCAGCGTGATCAGCGCTCCGGCTGAAGCACAGGCCCACGAGCAAGCTGAACGCGCCACTGCCGCTGTGCAGGAAACTGCGCCAGTGGAAGCGCCGGTTGTTGAAGCGACCACTCCGGTAGAAGTGATTGCTGCTCCGGAAGTCGAAGTGGCACCGGTTCAGGAAACCCTGCCTCAGGTCGAGCCAGCACCCGTTGTGGTTGCCGAGTCGACGGTTGAAACCGTTGCTGAAACCGTGACCGAAACCGTGCGTGAAGTTCGTGAAGAACAGACCGCCTTCAACTGGGTTGCCGAGCCGGCTGTGACCGAAGCACCAGCACCTGTTGCTGAAGCTGAAGTCCCGCAAGCCATGGTTTCCGAGCCCGTGGTTGCGGCCGCCGAACCTGCTCCAGCGCCAGTCGTTGAAGCTCCGGTGGTTGAAGCGCCTGCAGTTGAAGTGCCGGTAGTTGCCGAAGCCCCAGCTCCAGTAGTTGAAGCACCGGCTCCGGTCAGCGCCCTGGCAGCAAACGGCCGCGCGCCAAACGATCCACGTGAAGTGCGTCGTCGCAAGCGTGAAGAAGAGCGTCTGCAGAAGGAAGCCGAACTGGCTGCCGCTGCTGCTCCGGTAGCTGAAGTGGTCGAGGCAGCTCCTGCCCCGGTCGCTGAAGAGGCGGTTGTTGAGGCGGTCATCGCTGAAGCACCACGCTCCGTTCAGGACGCGGTAGAGCATCACCAAGAGGCCGAGGAAAAACAACACGAGCCTAAACCTCTCGTGTAATTCCCGAAGCCGTTAAAAAGCCCCGCCCGGTGAAAACCAGGCGGGGCTTTTTTATGCCCTTTTATAAGATCAAAAGATCGTCCGAAGGCTCGGGCCGCGTTCGGACGATCTTTTGATCTTGCTGTTATTTAAAAACCAATGCCTGCGGTACATCGATATCCCACAACACCCCGGGATCATCCACCGTCACCTCAATCACCCGGCCCTGCTTGAACAACGGCCGAGCCCCGCGATCACCGCTCAGCGCCAGCAACCCCGCACCAAACGACCGGCCAAACCCCACTGGATGCCCAAATTCGCCATCCTGCACCGGCACGCTCACCGCATCATCAGCTATGGCTGCGATCACCCGCTCAATACTCGACGGCAAGATAAACGGCATATCCCCCAGCACAATCAGCCAGCCATCGGCCTCCGGACAAGCGGCGACACCGGCGGCAATGCTGTCGCCCATCCCGGTCGATTCAATCGAGACGACATCGCAACCATAAGCCTGCGCCATGCGCATTGCCTGCGGTCGCGCCTCGGTCGTCACCAGCACCCGCTTGTCGAGAGCGGCCGGCAGATTCACCAGCACCTGCTCGATCACTGAACGCACCGCGCCGTCGCGACCGGTGCAATCGGCCAGCAACTTGTCCTTGTCAGCACCCGCCACCCGGCGAAAGCGACTGCCCTCGCCCGCCGCCAGCACAATCACTGCGATGGATCGACTCATGCGCCCTCCATTGATTTTTTCTGTTTCAACTCGACGCCGTTCTTGATCGCGACGATTTCCGCCAGCAAGGACAAGGCGATCTCCGCCGGCGAATGACTGCCGATATGCAAACCGATGGGGCCGTGCAATCGATCAATCGCCTCCACCGACAAGCCTAGCTGAGCGAGATTCTCCCGGCGCTTCAGACTGTTGACCCGCGAACCGAGCGCACCGACGTAGAAGGCTGGCGAATCCAGTGCCGTGAGCAGTGCCATGTCATCTAGCCGTGGGTCATGCGTCAACGCGACAATCGCCGTACGTTCGTCGGTCTGAATGCTCAGCACCGCTTCATCCGGCATGCCCGCCACGAAGCGACCGTGATGCTCTTCCCAGCCATAAACGAATTCAGTGCGCGGATCACAGATCAACACTTCGAAATCGAGCAGCCGCGCCATGTCCGCCACATAGCGCGACAATTGCCCGGCACCGATCAACAACAATCGCCAGCGCGGGCCGTAGATCGCGCGTAAGGTCTTGCCGTCGAATTCGAGCGAATCGGTTTTGCTCGCCGCCGACAGCACAACCTCACCGGTGTCGATGTTCAGCTCACGGGCGACGATTTCATGCGCCTCGCAACGCGCCAGCAGTTCGGCGACCCACGCGGGATCGCCGATCCGCTCTTCAGTCAGGCGCAGCGTACCGCCACACGGCAAACCAAACCGCGCAGCTTCTTCACGGGTGACACCGTAGGTGATCAGTTGCACCGGTGGCCCGTCGACAGCAATCCGCCCGTCGTGCAGACGCGCGATCAAATCATCTTCGACACACCCACCCGACACCGAGCCGATCACCACGCCATCCTCGCGCAACGCCAGCATCGCACCGGGCGCCCGGGGCGCTGTGCCCCAGGTCTGCACGACACTGAACAGCACCACCCGTTGCCCGGCGCGGCGCCATTCGAGCAAGCTGCGCAGGACATTGAGGTCGACGCTGTCCATTACGCCTCTGCCTTCTGCCAGCCCTGCAACTGATAACGCACCGGCAGATTGCGGATGCGCTTGCCGGTAGCGGCGAAGATCGCATTGCACAGCGCCGGCGCAATTGGCGGCACACCCGGTTCACCAACACCGCCCAGCGGCACGTCGCCCGGCGGCGTCACCAGGTGCACCGCGACCTCCTTCGGCGCCAGCGACATGCGCGCTACTTCGTACATGTGGAAGTTGTCCTGCTGGACCTTGCCGTCCTTGAAGCTGATTTCACCCAGCACCGCGTTACCCAAGCCCATCACGCAAGCGCCTTCGAACTGCGAGCGAATGCGCTCAGGGTTGATCTGCGGCCCGCAATCCACGGCGATATCTGCCTTGTGCACGATCAACGTGCCGTCGTCTTTAACTTCGACTTCGATCACCGCCGCCACGTAAGTGACGAAGCTGTAATGCACTGCCAGCCCGAGACCACGGCCCTTGGCCAGTTTGCGCCCCCATCCGGCAGCTTTCGCGGCAGTTTCCAGCACGGCGCGCATACGTCCGGTATCGATCGGATAACGCTCGGGAGATTCGCCGTAGTTCCACTCCTCGCTCAGCGTGCGCGGGTCAATCTGGCGATCAGGGCCAAGGAGTTTGATCTGGTACTTGAGAGGATCTTCACCGGCCTTGTGCGCCAGTTCATCGACAAAACTCTGGATCGCGAAACCATGGGGAATGTTCGATACCGAGCGATACCAGCCAACCCGCGTGTGCACGCTAGCCTCGGGATTTTCCAGGCGCACATTGGGGATCGCATAAGCCATGTTGGTGAAGCCCATGCCCAGTTCGAATGCCGCTTCATGGTTCATGCCCGGCGCGAACAGCGCGGTGATGCTCGGCGCCACGGTGCGATGCAACCAGCCGGACGGCATGCCGTCCTTGCCGACGCCAGCCTTCAGGTACTCGGCAGACACGGTATGAAAATACGAGTTGTGGATGTCGTCCTCGCGCGTCCACTGCACCCGCACGGCTTTGCCGGGAAACTCCTTGGCGAGGACCGCCGCTTCGACGACGAAATCCGGTTTCGACTTACGCCCGAAACCCCCTCCAAGCAGCGTGACATTAAAGGTGACGTTGTCGAACGGCAGGCCAAGGCGCTCGGCAATTCGCTCACGGGTAACTTGCGGCGCCTGACTCGGCGCCCACGCTTCACAGACGCCGTCCTTGTAGCGGGCGATAGCAACCATCGGCTCCATCGGTGCCTGCGCCAGATGCGGCAAATAGTAGGACGCTTCGAGGGTGCTGGCCGCGCTGCTCAAGGCCTTGTCGATATCACCGGTGTTGCGCACCACTTTGCCGGGTTTCAGCGAAGCGGCTTCCAGCTCCTTGCGATAGGCAATCGAGTCGTAACTGGCATTCGGGCCGTCATCCCATTCGATCTTCAGCGCCTCACGGCCCTTGATCGCCGCCCAAGTGTTGCTGGCCACCACGGCCACACCACCTAACGGCTGAAACTCGGAAGGTATCGGACGGCTTTCGATCTGGATGACTTTGAGTACGCCGGGGACTTTCAGCGCGGCGCTGTCGTCGAGTGATTTGACCTTGCCGCCATACACCGCCGGACGGGCAATGGTCGCGTACAACATGCCGTCGAAATGCACGTCGGCGCCATAGACCGCGCGCCCATTGACGATGTCTGCACCGTCGATGGC
This sequence comes from Pseudomonas sp. NPDC089741, assembly GCF_044748825.1. Lineage (NCBI taxonomy): Bacteria > Pseudomonadati > Pseudomonadota > Gammaproteobacteria > Pseudomonadales > Pseudomonadaceae > Pseudomonas > Pseudomonas sp. NPDC089741. The sequence continues at coordinate 5,907 of NZ_JBIVGT010000018.1, forward strand.
CTTGGTGCCTTCCTTGCCGATATAGCGAAATTCCGACGGTTGCTTGAGGCGCAGACTGTCACGCGCTGGAACCGCCAATGCACTGGCTGCAGCGGCAAGTTCGCCATAACCCAGCTCGCGCCCGGACGGTGTATGAAGGACTTTGTGCAATTGCGCGCGGCATTCGCCGACCGGGACTTGCCACTGCGCAGCCGCAGCCTGCTCGAGCATCGTCCGCGCTGCTGCGCCACAACGCCGCATCGGTTCGTACCAGTGACGCATGCTGCGCGAACCGTCGGTGTCCTGGTTGCCGAAACGCAGTTCATCGCCCGGCGCCTGCTGCACTTTGACCTTGGCCCAATCGGCGTCCAGCTCATCGGCGACGACCATGCTCAGACTGGTGCGCACGCCCTGACCCATCTCCGAGCGGTTGCACACGACGGTAACGCTGCCGTCGGCGGCAATGCTCACATAGACTTTCGGATCGTCGATCCAGCCATTGGGCATGCCATCGGCGCCGAACTGCTTCGGCTTGTCTTCGGCCAATGCGTCCTGCCAACCCCAACTTGCGGCCAGCACCAATGCGCCCGTCGCGCCGACGCCCTTGAGGAAACCCCGGCGACTGAGATTGCTCAGGGCGAAATCATTCGGCAGGCGGCTCATGCCTTGGCCTCCTTCAGATGCGTGGAAGCCTGGCGGATCGCGGTTTTGATGCGGTTATAAGTGCCGCAGCGGCAGATGTTACCGACCATCGCTTCTTCGATCTGCTCATCGCTCGGGTTCGGGTTGGTCTTGAGCAACGCCGTGGCCGACATGATCTGGCCGCCCTGACAGAAACCACATTGCGCGACCGCCGTGTCGAGCCAGGCTTGCTGAACGACTTGCCCGACGGGGTCGGCATGCAGGTTGTCGATGGTGGTGACGTTCTGCCCGATCACCGAGCCGATCGGCGTGATGCAACTGCGCGCCGGCAGACCATCGATGTGAATGGTGCAGGCGCCGCACAGGCCCATGCCGCAGCCGAATTTGGTGCCGTTGTAGCCGGCGACGTCACGGATTGCCCAGAGCAGCGGCATGTCTTCCGTGACATCGAGTGGATGGTCCTGGCCATTGAGTTTCAGGGTAATCATGGGCACGCCCGCATATTTTTGGTGGTTATGGGGTCGAGCAATCTGCCGCCGTTGAATCAGCGGTGGTTCACGCAGATCGACTCAGGCTAATCGGCCGATACACATCAGTGAAGCTGAACACTGAACCTGTGGCGAGGGAGCTTGCTCGCGCTGAACGGCGCAGCAGTTCTCTGCTTTGAGCGAGGGGCGCTGCGCATCCCAGCGGGAGCAAGCTCCCTCGCCACAGAATTCATCGCTTGCTGATCTGCATCTGACCGGAGGCTCTCTTGTGCCGACGCGAACGTCTGCACCGGGCCTTTGGTGGAGCAAATGACGGTTATCGTTAGCTCGCTAAGTTAACCCAGCGTTAACAAAAAAGCCCTGCTGAGACAGGGCTTTTCAGTTGCAAGCTTTTAGCTACAAGCTGCAAGTAAAAGCAGTAGCTGGATCATGCTGCAGAGATTGTAGCTTGAAGCTCGTAGCTTGAAGCTCGCCGCTGCTTCAATACCGATTGGGCTCCATCTCCAGGTCGACATTGAAACGTTCGGCAATGTCTTTCTGGATACGCTGCGCCAGATCGAGCAATTGCAGGCCGGTTGCCGCGCCGTAATTGACCAGCACCAACGCCTGCAATTTATGCACGCCGGCGTCGGCTTCGCGGAAACCTTTCCAGCCAGCACGCTCGATCAGCCAGCCCGCCGCCAGTTTCATCTGCCCGTCCGCTTGTGCATAGGCCACCACGTCCGGGTGCTGCTGTTTGATCTGCGCGACGATGGCCGGCGACACCAGCGGGTTCTTGAAGAAGCTGCCGGCATTGCCGAGCACCGCCGGATCCGGCAATTTCTCGCTGCGGATGCTGCAAATGGCACGGCTGACGTCGGTCGGCGTCGGTTGTTCGATGCCCTGCTCGGTCAGGCGCTGACGCACCGGGCCGTATTCCAGGTGCAGATGGGCGACGCGATCCAGTTTGAAACGCACGCGCAGAATCAACCAACGCCCCGGCTGCTGTTTGAACAGGCTGTCGCGATAAGCAAAGTTGCATTCTTCGAGCGTAAAATCGCGCAGCTCGCCAGTCTGGCGATCCAGTGCGGTCAGCCCGGCGAACACATCCTTGATCTCGACACCGTAGGCACCAATGTTCTGCATCGGCGCAGCGCCAACGGTGCCGGGAATCAGGCTGAGGTTTTCCAGTCCGGAAAATCCTAGCGCCAGCGTGTGCTGCACAAACGCATGCCACGGTTCGCCCGCTTCCGCCTCGATCACCACGCGGTTGCCGTCATCGCTGACAACGCGAATGCCACGGGTGGCCATGCGCAGCACCAGCGCCGCAATGTCAGCGGTCAGCAGCAAATTACTGCCGCCGCCGATCACCAGCAACGGCACGTCGTGAGCAGTGGAATAAGCCAGTGCTTCACGGACATCGGCGTCGCTATGGGCTTCGGCGAACAGTTGCGCGCGAACATCCACGCCAAAACTGTTGAACGGCTTCAGGGAAACCTGCGGTTGCACCTGCAAACTCATAACCGGCCCTTCACTTCGATCAACAATTGGTCACACGCAGCTTCAATCAGATCGAGCACCTGCTCGAAACCTTGATCGCCGTCGTAATACGGGTCCGGCACTTCATCGACCAGCCCTGCATAGCGACGCAAGAACAAATCCAGTTCGGCCTTGCCGGTGGAAGGCTGCAAAGCCTTGAGGTTGCGCAGGTTGCTGTTGTCCATCGCCAGAATCAGATCGCAACTGGCGAAATCGGCGCGAGTGACCTGCTGCGCGCGTTGCGCCGACAGGTCATAGCCGCGCACCTTGGCGGCGGCCTGGCTGCGTTTGTCCGGCGGATTGCCGACGTGCCAGTCACCGGTGCCGGCGGAAGCCACTTCGACCTGATCCGCCAGCCCCGCAGCGCGCAGCTTGTGGCGCAACACACCTTCGGCCGTGGGCGAACGGCAAATATTGCCCAGGCACACAAACAGAACGCGCATCAGGCCTCCAGCAGGCGACGAACGCGCTCGAGGTCTTCAACCGTGTCGACACCGGTCGGCGGCGCGATCAACGCATCAGCGACATGAATACGCACGCCGTGCCACAGGGCACGCAGTTGCTCGAGCGATTCGGTGTTTTCCAGCCAGCACGGGCCCCAGCTCACGAAGTCCTGGAGGAAACCGGCGCGGTAGGCATAGATGCCGATATGGCGACGGTACGGCACGCCTTCGGGCAATTGCTCGCGGCTCTTGGCGAACGCATCGCGCGCCCACGGCAAGGTCGCGCGGCTGAAGGTCAGCGCCAGACCGTTGATGTCGCTGACCACCTTGACCACGTTCGGGTTGAACAGGGTGTCGACGTCTTCGATCGGCTCGGCCAGCGTGGCCATGCGCGCTTCAGTGTGGGCGGCGAGGTTGGCGGCGACCTGATCGATCACGCTTGGCGGAATCAGCGGCTCGTCGCCCTGCACGTTGACCACGATCGCGTCGGGCTCAAGGCCCAGTTTCGCCGCGACTTCAGCCAGACGATCGGTGCCGGAGTTGTGATCTTCACGGGTCAGCACCACTTCGGCGCCAAAGCCTTTGCAGGCCTCGACGATGCGCGCATCGTCAGTCGCAACCACCACACGGGTGGCGCTGCTTTTGCTCGCCTGTTCCCAGACATGCTGGATCATCGGCTTGCCGGCGATGTCCAGCAACGGCTTGCCCGGCAGGCGGGTCGAGGCGTAACGCGACGGGATGACAACGGTGAAGGCGGTGGTCATTTATCCAGACGCTCGTCGGTGGTCAGGGTGCGCGCTTCGCTTTCGAGCATCACCGGGATGCCGTCGCGGATCGGGTACGCCAGGCCGGCGCCCTTGCTGATCAGTTCGGTCTTGTCGGCGCTGAGCTTGAGCGGGCCTTTGCAGATCGGGCACGCGAGGATGTCGAGCAATTTGGTGTCCATGAACATTCCCTGGATAAAAGAGTTAAGGCAAAAGCCGATCCGGCAGCAGGCGCATCAACTGTGTGTCGAACCAGGCCACGAAGGCCGGCGACGGCACGGCATCGACCGCCAGATACCACCAGTCGGCAGCAGCGAAGGCACGGCACTTCACCGCGTCCTTTTCGGTCATCACCAACGGCAACGACGGTGTGAAATTCAAGGCCTGCACGCTGTATTCGGCGTGGTCGGCAAACGCATGCGGGACTGTTCGCCAGTCTAGCGCTTCGAGGGTATTGAAGAAACGTTGCGGATTACCGATCCCGGCGACCGCGTGTACGGCCTGACCCGTCGGAAAATGCTCGAGCGGCTTGCGCTCGCCACTGCGCAAATTGACCAGCGCGGTGGGTTGCAGGCGGAAAGCGAAGCCGTCGTCGCGGTCTTCAGTGGCACCGTTGAACAGTACGCCGTCGACGCTTTGCAGACGTTCGATCGGCTCACGCAACGGCCCGGCCGGCAGGCAGCGTTTGTTGCCGAGGCCACGGGCGGCGTCGATCAGCACCAGCTCCAGATCCCGCGCCAGACGATAATGCTGCATACCGTCATCGGAGAGGATCAGATCCAGCGGTTCGCTGGCGAGCAAGGCTTTGACGGCGGCGCTGCGATCGGGGTCGATCATCAACGGCACGCCGGTGCGCTGGACGATCAGCAGCGGCTCGTCACCGGCGATGTCAGCGGTTTGCTCGGCCTCAACGCGCCACGGCAATTGCGGTGGCTTGGCGCCGTAACCACGACTGACCACGCCGACACGCAAACCGCTGCGCCGGCAGTGTTCAATCAGCCAGAGAATCATCGGTGTCTTGCCGGTGCCGCCAACAGTGATGTTGCCGACCACAATCAAAGGCACCGGTGGCTGATAGATCTCACCCTCACCGTCGAGAAAACGCTGACGTTTGTTGACCACCACGCGGCGATACAACAATTCCAGCGGCCGCAGCAACGCCAGGGCCGGGTGCCCCTGATACCACGCGGCGAGCAAACGATCGGCCAGGCTCATCAGGATTTCGGCGCAGCCTCAACCGTGGTCATGCGCAGATGGCTGAAACCGAGCTTGCCGGCCGCGTCCATGGCGGTGATCACTGATTGATGCTGAGTCTTGCCATCGGCACTGATCGACAACGGCATGTTGGTGTCACCGTTGGATTCTTTCTGCATCGCGTCCATCAGGGTCGCCAGATCGTTTTTCGGCAGAACCTTGTTGTTCACCGAAAACACGCCTTCAGCGCTGATGGCCACGTCGATCTGCTTGAGTTGCTGATCTTCGGCCGGCGAGCCGCTGACCGCTTCCGGCAGATCAACGCGCAGCTGGGTTTCGCGGGTAAAAGTCGTGGTCACGACGAAAAACAGCAACAGGATAAACACCACGTCGATCAGCGACGCGAGGTTGATGTCTATCGTTTCCCGAGGTTTGCGACGGAATTTCACGCGCGCCCCTCGGTCAGGTCGACGTCACGGTCGCCCTGCACCACTTCAACCAGTTTGATCGCTTCCTGTTCCATGCCCACCACCAGTTCGTCGATGCGGCGTTGCAGGAACCGGTGGAAGAACACTGCTGGAATACCGACCATCAGGCCTGCAGCGGTGGTAATCAGTGCCTTGGAGATACCACCGGCCAAAACCGAAGCGTTGGTGGTCATGCCGGAACCGGTGAAGGCGCTGAAAATATCGATCATGCCCAGCACGGTGCCGAGCAGTCCGAGCAACGGCGACATGGCGGCGATGGTGCCCAGCGCGCTGACGTAGCGCTCGAGTTCATGAATCACCCGCGCGGCGGCCTCTTCAATGCACTCTTTCATGATCTCGCGACCATGCTTGGAGTTGGCCAGACCGGCGGCGAGGATTTCCCCCAGCGGCGAGTTGGCGCGCAATTCCTTGAGTTTTTCTTTATTGAGCTGTTTGTCCTTGATCCAGACCCAGACCTGACCCAACAGGTGCTCGGGGGTGACGCGACTGGCGCGCAGGGTCCACAGGCGTTCGGCGACAATCGCCATCGCCGCGATGGAACTCAGAATGATCGGCAACATCATCCAGCCGCCGGATTTGACCAATTCCCACACAGTGACAGTCCCCTCGAAAAAGTGCGCCACTTTACCATACCGGTCAGCGATTAAGACCCGCCGCCCCGACGACCGTGACGGGGTATTCGCCGGCGCCCCGATCAACGGGCGACTGCGGGCGGATCGCGCCAGAAACGCCGCTGTTGACGCATCGTCCACGGAGGTTTGAAGCGGCCCAATTGCAGATGAATGGCGCCTTGTTCAGCGCTGTCATAAATGCGCAGACCCTGTTTGCGATAACGCGCGAGCACGGTCGGGTGCGGATGGCCGAAGGAGTTGCCGTGGCCCCGGGAAATCAGCACCGACTCGGGCTGCAACGTTTTCAGCAGGGCCATGGATGAAGAGCTGCGGCTGCCATGATGCGGCGATTGCAACCATTGCGTCGGCACCGCCAGCGGGCTGTCGAGCAGGCTACGTTCCGCGTGGGTATCGATGTCGCCGGTCAGCAGGATGCGCTCGCCATTGGCTTCAATCTGCAATACGCATGAACGCTGATTGCTGTCCTCGGCATCCGACCATTGCCAGAGCTGAAAATGGACGCCGTCCCATTGCCATTGCCGACCGGTTTCACACTCTTCGGCACGCAATGCGGCGGGCAATCCCGGCGGATCGCCGCTGACCACCCGACGCAGGTTGATCCCGCGCATCAGCGCCAGCGCGCCGCCGGCATGATCGGCGTCCGCGTGGCTGAGCAACATCAGATCAATTTTTGCCACGCCCAGCTTGTGCAAGGCTGGCAATACCACGCGCTCGCCGAGGTCGAACTCGCCAAAGCGTGGGCCTGCGTCGTAGAGCACGGTGTGATGACGGGTACGGATCAGGATCGCCAGGCCCTGGCCGACATCGAGTTGCCAGATGTCGGCCATTCCTTCGGCGAGCCGTTCGCGCGGCGGCACCAGCAGGATCAGCAGCAACGGCCAGCCCAATACACGCATCGGCACACCGCGCGGCAACAGCAACAGCAAGGCGCCGAGACTGCCCAGCGCCCAGACCCACACCGGCAATGACGGGCCAATCCAAGCGGGCCATTGCCCGGCGATCACAGCCAGGCCGCGAAACAGCCAATCGACTAAGCCACCGGCCAGCCACAACAAACCTTCACCGATATAAGGCACCGGCAACAACAGCGTCCCGAGCAATGCCGGCGGCAGTACCACGAGACTGACCCAAGGCACCGCGAAAAGATTGGCCAGCGGTCCGCTCACGCTGATCGGCAAATTCAGCGCCAACAGCACCGGGCACAGGCCGATCGCAATCAACCATTGCGCCCGCGTCCAGGTCTGCCACCAGCGCCACGGGCCCAGCCGCGCGCCAAACGTGAAAATCAGCACCGCCACCGCCGCGAAGGACAACCAGAAGCCGGGACGCAGACTCGCCAGCGGATCGAACAGCAGCACCGCGTTGAATGCGAGCAACAATGGCCACCACGCACCGAGATGGCGAAAACGCAGACGCCACAGCAGCACCAGCGCGACCATCACGCAGGCGCGCTGCACCGGCACGTCGAACCCGGCAAGCAATCCATAACCGAGCGCTGCCGCCAATGCCAGGCCACAGGCCCACGGCAGCCAAGGCCAACGCAATGGCCATATTCCAAGGCGCGCCAGCCCGGCAATCAATCCGTACATCAGCGCCGCCAGCAAACCGATGTGCTGGCCGGAAATAACCAGTAAATGCACGGTGCCGGTGTCCTGCAGAACTTGCCAGTCTTCGCGACTGAGGCCCGAACCGTCCCCCAGCACCAGCGCGGCCAGTGCGCCGCCGCGCCCTTGCGCATCCACCTCAAGCAAGCGCTGCCGGATGCTGTCCCGCCAGGCACCGCGAGCCGGCGCCAGACGCTGGCCATCCTTGATCGTCCCGGTCGCACCGATGCGTTGCGCCAACAGCCACGCTTCATAATCGAAGGCGTCCGGATTGAGCAAACCGACGGGACGTTTCAGCTTCACCGCCAGTCGCCAACGCTCGCCGCTGTTGACCGTAGGCCCGGCGTACCACGCCAGACGCATTAATGTCGGCAGCTTGTCGTGACGCGAGCGTGCATCAGCCAACTCGAAGCGCACCACGCCATCGCCGCTCTGCGGCAGCCCGACCACTCGTCCTTCCAGCCAACGGGTCTCGCCATCCAGTGCGACGGGTAACCGATCGCCCAGCGCCCACTGCGCGCTGACGCACGTCCACGTCAAGCCAAACAACAGAAAGACCAATGGATAGCTGCGAAACGGCAGCACCAGCAAACCTGCGACCGGTAACGCCAGCATCAACCAGACCGGCGGTAAGGCCGGCATAAAAACCGGGGCCAGCAAACCGACTGCCAGCGCCATCATCCCTGTGCGCATAAGCCCGTCCTTGAGAGTCCCGCACTTAGGCATAGCGGGTGTTCGACAGGAGCGTCGTCAACAATTGTCACAAAGTCTGAATGGGCCGCTCGTAGAATCCAGACATACTTGCCGCCTTAACCGACCGAGAAGCCTTATGCCCCGGCGCTTATTCAAACGTTACATGCCCGATCCGACGAGCATCAGGGAACACAAATCCTTACGCTTTCTCGGCAAGTTGCTGCATGACCCGAACCTCTGGCACCTCAATCGTCACTCGGTCGCCCGGGCGATGGCGGTTGGCCTGTTTGCCGCGTTCCTGCCGATTCCCGCGCAGATGCTGGTGGCTGCAGCGCTGGCCATCACGGTGCGGGGGAACATGCCGATTGCCGTTAGCCTGGTCTGGCTGACCAACCCGATCACCATGCCGGCGGTATTCTTTTGCACCTATCAGGCCGGGGCGTGGTTGATGGATGTGCCCGCGCGGCATCTGCCCGATGAGCTGACCTGGGAATGGATCAGCAGTCAGCTGTCGACGCTGTGGCAGCCGTTTTTGCTCGGTTCGGTGGTGTGCGGCCTGGTACTCGGTGCGCTGGCCTATTTCGTGGTGATGATGTATTGGCGCTGGTGGGTGGCGCGGCAGTGGGCGCGGCGCAAGAAAAACCGAAAGCCCTGAACGCAAAACGGCCTCCGCAATGGGAGGCCGTTTTGTTTTGTACTGTCGGACACGATCTGTAGGAGCTGCGGCACGCGGCGATCTTTTGATCTTTTAAAAACAACATCAAATGATCGCAGCGTGCCGCAGCTCCTACAGGGATTGTGTGTGGATCAGGTACGCATCCCGCGCCCACTCACCAGCAGCCGTGCACAACCGAGATACAGCACCACCGTCGCCACCAGCATGAAGGTGATCGCAATGCCGATCTTGATATCCGACACGCCGAGAATGCCGTAGCGGAAAGCGTTGACCATGTGCAACACCGGGTTGGCCAGCGACACGGTCTGCCAGAACGGTGGCAGCAAGGTGATCGAGTAGAACACGCCACCCAGGTACGTCAGCGGGGTCAACACGAACGTCGGGATGATCGAGATATCATCGAAATTGCGCGCAAACACCGCGTTGATGAAGCCCAGCAACGAGAAAATCGTCGCCGTCAGCACCACCACCAGAATGGTCACACCGAGGTGATGCACCTGCAAATCGGTGAAGAACATCGACAGAATCGTCACGATCACGCCGACCATCAAACCGCGCAGCACGCCGCCACAGGTGTAGCCGATCAGGATCGTGTGCGGCGACACCGGCGAGACCATCAACTCTTCGATAGAACGCTGGAACTTGCTGCCGAAGAAACTCGAGACCACGTTGCCATAGGAGTTGGTGATCACCGACATCATGATCAGGCCCGGCACGATGTACTGCATGTAGGTGAAGCCACCCATGTCGCCAATCTGCCGACCGATCAGGTTACCGAAAATCACGAAGTACAGCACCATGGTGATCGCTGGCGGCAGCAAGGTCTGCGGCCAGATCCGCGTGAAGCGTTTGACCTCGCGGTAAACAATGGTCTGCAGGGCGACGAGGTTGGGACGGAATTCGGAACTCATACCGCCACCTTCGACAGATTTTTCTCCACCAGGGACACGAACAGCTCCTCGAGGCGATTGGTTTTGTTACGCAGGCTCAGCACTTCAATGTTCTGCTGCGCCAACTGGGTGAACAACGCCGTGATGCCCATGGATTTGTCGACCTGGACTTCGAGGGTATGGCCATCGATCAACCGCGCAGGGTAGCCGAGCAATTGCGGCGTGGCGCTCAAGTCGTTTTTAAGGTCGAGCAAGAAGGTTTCCACGTGCAACTGGCCCAGCAATTGTTTCATGCTGGTGTTCTCGACGATGGTGCCGTGGTCGATGATGCCGATGTTGCGGCACAACTGCTCAGCCTCTTCCAGATAGTGCGTGGTGAGGATGATGGTGATGCCTTTCTGGTTCAGCTCGGTGAGGAACGTCCACATCGAACGGCGCAGCTCGATGTCGACGCCTGCGGTCGGTTCATCGAGGATCAGCAGACGCGGTTCATGTACCAACGCGCGGGCGATCATCAAGCGCCGCTTCATGCCGCCGGACAGCGAACGCGATGGCACGTCGCGCTTGTCCCACAAGCCCAGTTGGGTCAGGTACTGCTCGGCGCGTTCCTTGGCGATTTTCGCCGGAATGCCGTAGTAACCGGCCTGGGTCACGACGATGTCGAAGGTCTTCTCAAACTGGTTGAAGTTGAATTCCTGCGGCACCACGCCGATCGAGCGCTTGAGCTGCGCAGGATTCTTGTCCAGGTCATGACCGAAGATATTCACCGTGCCGCTGGTCTTGTTGACCAGGGTCGAGAGGATGCCGATGGTGGTGGATTTGCCGGCGCCGTTAGGGCCGAGCAAGGCGAAAAAGTCACCTTCGGCGACGTCCAGATCGATACCACTCAAGGCCTGGAACCCGTTGCCGTAGGTTTTGGTTAGCTGCCGGATGGACAGAGCGGAACTCATATCTGATTTACGCACCATTGAAGGGATAAAAGGAGACGGCGGCGATGGATCGAACCGCAGCGCAAGTGCGCAATGGTGCTTGCCGCCGCCGCACAAGTACAGTCAAGTGTGTCGATAGTAGGTATTAAGTCAACGCGGTCATGACCGCTTTTTTGTAGGCCGGGCGCTGCTTCAGGCGCTCGTACCAGGCTTGCAGATGCGGTTGCGGCGCGCGCTCGATAGGCATCTCGAACCAGGCATAAATGAAACTGCCCAATGGAATGTCGCCCATGCCGATGTCTTGGCCGGAGAGATACGCTTGGCTGGCCAACGCCTCGTCGGCCATGCTCAGCAACTCGTTGCATTCCTTGATCGCGGCATTGATGGCCGGCCAGTCCTGCTTGTCTGCCGGCGTGCGCAGAACACCCCAGAATACGGTGCGGAACGGACCGGCAAAACTCGACGTGGTCCAGTCCATCCACTTGTCAGCGATGGCGCGGGCTTGCGGATCCGCCGGATACCAGGCGCTGTCGGGCGCATGTTTGGCCAGCAGGTAACGAACGATGGCGTTGGATTCCCACAGCACGAAGCCGTCATCCTCGATCACCGGCACCCGACCGTTCGGGTTCATCTCCCGGTACTCTGGCGTGTCGACTACGCCGAAGGCGCCACCGGCATCGATCGCTTCGTAAGCCAGACCGAGCTCCTCGGCAGCCCACAACGGCTTCCTGACATTCGATGAGTTTTTCCGTCCCCAGATCTTCAGCATGACCGGCTCTTTTCAAATGAGTGGGCGGCCAGCATACGCCGGATCAGACGCGGCTTACATCGTTGTGCATGTCGCCCAACAGCTGTGGCTGCTGATCGCCGAACAGGTGCGGATAGCATTTTTCCAAGTGTTCGAAGAAGAAGATTTCCGGGACATCGGCGAATTGCCCGTGATCGACCAGGTACTCCATCAATTGCGCACCGTCGCGGTTGAACGGATGGAAAACACTGTCGTTGACGCCGTCGAATTCCAGCGGCGCAACGTTGAACAATTCGCAGAGTTTCTGGTTGAACGCGGGTGTCGCTTTTACCCAGCGTTCATTGAGGAAAAACTCGGTGTAGCCGTGCATGGCGAACATGTCGCTTTTCAGCAATTCGAGCAGGCGTGGCGTCGATAAATGATTCTTCACGTCGGCCAGACCGATCCGCGCCGGGATCCCGCAATGCCGCGCGCAACCCGCGAGCAGCGTGGCTTTGGGCACGCAATAACTCTCCCCCGCCGCCAACGCATAGCTGCCACGTAGGGTTTGTGGATCACGGCTGAAGGTGTAGGGGTTGTAGCGCACCGCCTCGCGCACGGCGTAATAAAGATTGATCGCCTGCTCGACCGGGTCGCGGCTGGCACCCCGGTGTTGTTCAGCGAACTCTACCACCGCCGGGTGGTCACTATCGGTGAAGCGGCCGGGACTCAGATATTCGTGCATGACGACAATCTCCTGAATGAGTCTGGAGTCTAGCGACAGCTTCAGCACAGAGATAACGACGTTTCGGCCAAACTTGGACGCAAAGACGCGGATCGACCGAACGATTTCTTACACGTGTTGCCCACCGAACCTACGAAAACCATCCGGGGTTTCCCACGATTTCAATCACCTTGGTCTGACCACCCGGTTTTGCAGATGCCGTCTAAGCTCTGGAGGGTCGATTTGCCTTGGTTCACGGAGGACTGAATATGCTGTTGTTGTGGATACTGGTTTTGATTGTCGGCGTGGCCTATCTCGCCCACCGGCGTATTTCGCCTCTGCCTGCATTGGGCATCGTCGCGGTCTACCTTTTGGCGATGGGTATTTTCAGTCACGCGCCGGGCTGGCTGTTGCTAGTGTTGTGGGTCGTGCTGGCGGTGGTCGCCGCGCCGTTGTTGCTACCTGACCTGCGCCGCAGACATTTCAGCGCGCCACTGTTCAACTGGTTCCAGAAAACCCTGCCGCCGATGTCGCAGACCGAACGCGACGCGATCGATGCCGGCACTGTCTGGTGGGATGGCGAGCTGTTCAGCGGCCGTCCGGACTGGGACAAACTGCTGGCCTATCCGAAGGCGCAATTGAGCGAAGAAGAACAGGCGTTCATCGACGGCCCGACCGAAGAACTCTGCGCGATGGTCACCGACTGGCAGATTGGCCAGTCGATGGACCTGCCGCCCGAAGCCTGGGCGCATATCAAGGAACATGGCTTTTTTGCCCTGATCATCCCGAAGGAGTTTGGCGGTAAAGGCTTCTCGGCCTACGCCCACTCGCAGGTGGCGATGAAACTCGCCACCCGCAGCGGCGACCTCGCCTCCACGGTCATGGTGCCAAACTCCCTCGGCCCGGCCGAACTGCTGCTGCATTACGGCACCGACGAACAACGCAATCACTACCTGCCCCGCCTGGCCCGTGGCGATGACATTCCGTGCTTCGCCCTCACCGGCCCACTCGCCGGTTCCGATGCCGGCGCGATGCCCGACACCGGGATCATCTGCAAAGGCGAATGGGAAGGTCAGGAAGTCATCGGCCTGCGCCTGAACTGGGAAAAACGCTACATCACCCTCGGCCCTGTCGCCACCCTCCTCGGCCTCGCGTTCAAGGCGTATGACCCGGAACATTTGTTGGGTGACAAGGAAGACCTCGGCATCAGCCTCGCGCTGATCCCAACCGATACCGCCGGTGTCGAAATCGGTCGTCGTCACTTGCCACTGGGCGCGGCGTTCATGAACGGCCCGAACTCCGGCAAGGACGTGTTCATCCCGCTGGACTTCCTCATCGGAGGTCAGGAGATGCTCGGCAAAGGCTGGATGATGCTGATGAACTGCCTGTCGGTGGGGCGCTCGATCTCGTTGCCGGCCGTCGGCACTGGCGCAGCCAAATTCACCAGTCTGGTGACCGGCCAGTACGCGCAGATTCGTGAACAGTTCAACGTGCCACTGTCGGCGTTCGAAGGCATTCAGGAAGCCATGGCACGCATCGGCGGCAACGCGTGGATGATGGACGCCGCGCGCATGCTCACCGCCAACGCGGTGGACCTCGGCGAAAAACCGTCGGTACTGTCGGCGATCCTCAAATACCACCTGACCGAACGCGGTCGCGAATGCATCAGCCACGCCATGGACGTGCACGGCGGCAAGGCGATCATCATGGGCCCGAACAATTACCTCGGGCGCAGCTGGAACGGTGCACCGATCTTCATCACCGTGGAAGGCGCGAACATTCTTTCGCGCAACCTGATGATCTTCGGTCAAGGGGCGATTCGTTGCCATCCGTTCGTGCTCAAGGAAATGGCCTTGGCCGGTCGCGAGGACAAGGATCAGGCGCTGAAAGAGTTCGACGGCCTGCTGCTCAAACACATCGGTTTCGCCGTGAGCAACGCCGCGAGCACGCTGGTGTTGAACCTCGGCTTCGGCCATTTCGAGCACGCACCGGGCGACAAGATCAGCCAAGGCTACTTCCGTGCACTCAATCGTCAGGCAGCGGCATTTGCCATGCTGGCTGATTTCAGCATGATGCTGCTCGGTGGCGAGCTGAAACGCCGCGAACGCCTATCGGCGCGTCTGGGTGACGTGTTGAGCAACCTGTATCTGGCCTCCGCTGCGCTCAAGCGTTATCACGATCTGGATTCGCCGGCGTACATGGAGCCACTGTTCCGCTGGGCGATGGAAGAAAGCCTCGGCCAATCGGAACGTGCGCTGGATGAATTGCTGCGCAACTTCCCGAACAAGGTCTTCGGCTGTCTTTTGCGCGTTATCGTCTTCCCGTTCGGTCGTCGCCACACCGGGCCGTCAGACAAACTCGGTGCCGAAGTGGCTGGCGTGATCGGTCGGGCCAAGGGCGATCCGGCACTGGAAGAGTTGCTTGCAGGCTGCTACCGCCCGCAATCTGCAGACGATGCGGTCGGTGCGTTGCAACACGCCAGTGATCTGCTGAATGCTGCGCAACCGCTGCACAAAAAACTGCATACCTCGCTGAAAAGCGGTCAGGTCAAACCGGCCGCAGGCGAACACGCCATCGATGCAGCGCTGGAGGCTGGCGTGTTGCAACCGGTGGAAGCGCAGAGCCTGCGTGATGCCGAAACGGCGCGGCGCAAGGTCATCGATGTCGATGATTTCGACAAAGAGGAACTGAAACAGGCAGAGGGCAAAGTCCGCTGATCCTGAGACCCATGTCCAAGCGGGCGCAGGAGCTTTATACTCCCGCGCCCGTTTTGCTCTTGAGGACTTATCTCGTGTCCAACGTCGTTGCCGATCATCTTGTGTTGCTCGACCACCTGCGCAGTATCCTGGTCGCCGTAGGTGAGGCCGAACAGGTTCCCGAAGAAAGCCACGCCCTGTTCCTGGAGCGCTTCGACGAACTGCTGGCGTCGCTACCGATCGAACCGATCGAAAGCCAATACCTGGGCCAGGACATCCTGACTCAAGTGATTAGCCGTTACCCGCAAATTGCTCACCTGATCCCGCGCGATCTGTTGTGGTTCTTCGCCGGTGATTGCCTGCACTACCTGTCCGATGAAGAAATCGACATGTATCAGGCGCTGGAAGAACGTCGCTACGAAGCCGAACAGAACGATGAACCGTTCGACTGGAACCAGGAAAAGCAGTTGCTGGCAATGTCTGCTCAGGACAGCAAGCACTGATTCAATTCGTTGATTGAAGTCAAAAGATCGCAGCCTTCGGCAGCTCCTGCAGGGGCAGTGATCTTTTGCTTTTGCGTTACAACAGTCCCTCGCTTTCCGGCAGCTCGTACGCCATCGCGGCGTTACTCGCACTGCCCGACTTCCCCGGCTTGCTCAGCGTCGGTTCTTTCTCCAGACACTCCACCAGATAGTCGATAAACACCCGCAGTTTCGGCGGCAGATAGCGCGTCGGCGAATGCAGCAGCCAGAGTCCGCCGTGGTAGGAAGCCAGGAACGTCCAGTCCGGCAACACCTGCACGACCAACTTCTGCTCCAAGGCATAACGCGCGGTGAAATACGGCAGACTGCCAATACCGATGTGCTGCAACACCGCCCCCAACCGGACGCCGGTGTGGTTGGCGGCGTAACGACCGCGCACCCCGACCGTGACGGCTTTGCTGCCTTTCTTGAATTTCCAGCGCGCATCGCTCGGCGTTTCGCCCAGATAAATGCAGCTGTGGTTAAGCAAGTCATGAGGATGAGTCGGCGTGCCGTGTTCGGCCAGATATTGCGGTGTGGCGCAGAGCAAATGGTCGATGGTCAGCAGCTGACGACCCACCAGACCCGCCGGTGGTCTATCGGTGATGCGGATCGCCAGGTCGACATGGTCGTCAATCAGATCAACTTGCCGGTCTTCCAGCAACAATTCGACGTCGACCTTGGGGTAGCGCCGCAGAAACTCGGGCATGTGCGGATGAACCACAAAGCGGCCCACCGCTTTCGGCACACTGACCCGCACCAGCCCTTCCGCTTCATGGGTGAACTGGCCGCTGATTTCCATCACGGACTTAGCGGCGCTGACCATCTCCTGGCAGCGCTTGAATACCTCTTCGCCACCATCACTCAAACGCAACTTGCGCGTCGTGCGTTGCAGCAACCGCGTGGCCAAGGCTTTTTCCAGTCGAGAAATGCTGCGACTGACCGCTGAGGGTGACGAACCGAGCTGTCGGGCGGCTTCTGAAAAGCTGCCGGTCTCCACGACCTTGACGAAAATCGCCATTTCACCGAGCAGTGGCAGCGGTAGATTTATGCTCACAGCGCACAAGTCCTTTGATGTTTGAACGGATTATCACGTTATTACACGATTCATATAATAAAAATAGAAACTTTAATAAGGGCATGGAATATGACGCTTCGCCTCTTTTTCCATAGTGATGACCTCAAGGCCAATGTGGAAGTCCTCGACTGCACGCCCCACGAGAACGAATTTGCCGTAGTGCTGCGTGCCACGCTGTTCCATCCGCAAGGCGGCGGGCAGCCATGCGATACCGGCTGGATCGGCGAAGCCCAGGTGCTGCGCGTGGTCCAGGATCCGGACCGGATCATTCACTTTGTCGACCGACCGGTTGCGCTGGGCATGACCGCTATTCGGGTTGATGAACAGCGCCGCCGCTTCAACACCCGCATGCATTCGGCCGGGCATCTGATCGGGCATTTCGTCCAGGCCATGGGCTGGATGCCGATCAAGGCGCACCACTGGCCGGACGAAGGGCGGGTGCAATTCAAACCCGGCGATGGCGCTCAGGAAGTCGACGCGCAAACCCTTCAGACCGGCATCGAGCAATGGATCGAACACGATCTGCCACGCCTGACGTCCCTGCGCGAAGGCGCGCGGGAAATCGGCTTCGGTGAACTCCCGGCCTATGGCTGCGGCGGCACCCATGTACGTAGCCTGAAGGATCTTGGCACAGTCACGATCGCGTCCCTTTCGCAGAAGAAAGGCACGTTGTCCGTCCACTACAGCGTGGATTGAGCATTTTCGGACGCTGCCCTCGCGCAGCGTCCGGCGCCGGGGAACCGCACTCGCAGGTTCCGTTGACTATCGATAGATGGACCTAAATAACATGATGCTAGACGTCGAGCGTCTCGATGAGACGTGCATAAAAAAACTGGCCAACGAAGAAGTCCTCGCCATCCGCGTCAAAGGCTTTCTGCCCGAGCCGCTGGCGATCGAGATTGGCGACAAGATCCTTGCTCCAGGCTTTGAGGGCTACATCAACGCACCCAGCATCGGCCGCATCGGCATGGCGTTTTACGAGGCGGAAAACCAGCCGCTGCTGATCGAAGACTACTTCGAGCGTGCCACCAGCAACATCGCCGAACTGCGCAATCGCTGTGCGCCCTACTCGTCGCCGGTCGACACCTTGCGCTGCATGTTCGACGAATCATGGCCGGCCGGTGCGCATCTGGAAAACCTCTACGGGCGCAAGATGTACGTCGGCCTTTCACGCGTGGTGAAGCCCGGCGTGTGCTTCCTCGCCCACCACGACATCTTTGCCAAAGATGCGCCGGACAGTTTCCAGGCCCGCAGCCTCGAGGCGCAGTTCGCCTGCAACGTTTACCTGAACATGCCGACTGACGGCGGCGCATTGCAGATGTGGGACGACGACATCACCCCGGACCAGTTCGACGAGATGCGTGGCGACAGTTACGGCATCGACCCGGCGCTGCTCGGGCCGCCAACCCTTGAGGTGCGGCCGCAGCCCGGCGACTTCATCATGTTCAATTCGCGCTGCATGCACTCGGTGACCCCGGGCGTGGCGGATCCGCGCTTGAGCCTTTCCTTCTTTGTCGGCTATCGCGGCAATGCTTCACCCCTGACCTTCTGGAGCTGAGATGTATTCGAATTACCTGGGCGAGTTTCTGGCGCTGGCTACTATCCACTTTCTCGCCGTGGTTGCTCCCGGCCCGGACTTCGCCGTAACCATTCGCCAGAGCGTGCGCTTCGGGCGGCTGGTGGGGATTTGCACGGCACTGGGCATCGGTGCGGGGATTTCCGTGCACGTGCTGTACACCCTGCTCGGCGTTGGCGCGCTGATGCACACCACCCCGTGGTTGCTGACCGTGGCCAAAGTGGTGGGCGCTGCCTACATTGTCTACCTCGGTGTCAGCCTGATCCGCAGCAAACCGAAAACCAGCCTTGAAGGTGAAAAAGCTGCGGAAGAACCGCTGGTTGAGCAATCGTTGTTCAAGGCGTTCAGTACCGGTTTCCTGACCAACGCCACCAACCCCAAGGCCACGCTGTTCTTCCTGGCGATCTTCACTACGATCATCAGCGCCAGCACACCCCTGCAAATCCAGGCGTTCTATGGCTTGTGGATGTGTTTTGTAAACGCCTTGTGGTTCGTGATCGTCGCGCTGTTTTTCTCCAGCAACAAGGTGCGACTGCTGTTCATGCGCATGGGTCACTGGTTCGAACGCAGCATGGGGGTGATCCTGATTCTGTTCGCCGGGCGCTTGATGCTGTCGATGTAAATCACCAAAAAAGTCCCGGCACACTCTGCCGGGACTTTTTCATTTCTGCGCCTCTTTTGCATTTCTGTGCGACAGATCCCGTTTCGAGACTCCCTCGGCACTCCCTCACGGTGTTAGTTTGCAAAACGTTTCAGACGCTTCCGTCAGAAACTTCTTATCAACTGCCTGCCAAGGAATGCCTCCGTAATGGATTTCTCCCTCAAGCAACTGGCCGCCGCTACCCTGATGCTGGCCAGCCTCGCGTCATTTACCACCGCCGCTCAAGCCAACATCACGCCACAGCAGAGCGCGGTCATCCTGAAATCCTTCGACGATAAAAGCGTGACGGATTTCCGCGAGTTTCTGGGCAGCCTGGCCAAGAGCGACATCGCCAAAAGCGACAATCTCGGCCCGGCCATCAGCGCTTTCCTCGACAATAAAACCCTGACCGCTGAACAGCAGAACGAAATCCATCGCCTGCTGGGCATCTACACCCGCGTCAAATACGGCAAGGCCGCGCTGGAAACCTTGCGTGAACTGGTCGAGATTCCGACCTTCCAGAAGGAAGGCGTGGCGCAGCACGACAATCCTGAGTTCATCAAGATTGCCGGCAAGATCCAGAGCCTTGCCGAATCGTTCAACCTGAACTTCCGCAACATCGACAACCGCGTCTACGAAATATCCCTCGAAGGCCAAGGTGATGAAGTCGTCGGCATTCACGCGCACGCCGACGTGGTGCCGGTGACTCCGGAAAACTGGGTGCTCAAGGACGGCACCAAGCTTGATCCGTTCAAAGTCACCCTGATTGGCGATCGCATGTACGGTCGTGGCACCGAGGATGACAAGAACGGCATCGTCGTTGCGATGTACGCGATGAAAGTGATCAAGGAAGAAAAACTGCCGCTGGCGCGCAACTTCAAGCTGCTGGTCGACACCACTGAAGAAACCAGCGGTGACGCGATTCCTTATTACTTCGAAAAAAACCCGACGCCGGCCTACAACATGGCGCTGGACGGTGGTTACCCGGTAGTAATTGCCGAGAAAGGCTACGGCACCGTGATGGCCAAATTTGCCAAACGCCCGGCTGAAGGCAAAGGCGCTGAAATCACTTCGATGACCGGCGGCCTGGCGACCAACCAGATTCCGTCGGCCTCGGTCGTCACCTTGCTGACCGACAAGCCTGCCGAACTGGCTGCCAGCCTGCAAAAGGCCGGCAACGAGTTTGCCAAACACAATGGCGGCAACTTCGAAGTGGCAGCCAGGGTTGACGGTAAAGACGTCAAACTGACGGTGACCGGCGTTTCCGCGCACTCTTCCGAGCCGGAATCGGGCGTTAACCCGGTGGCGCGCATGCTGGTGTTTATCAATAGCCTGAACGGTAAGGTGGCGCTCAAGCACAACCAGTTCACCGACGCAGCCCGTTACGCTGCCGAGAACTGGGGCCTGGATTACCTCGGCAACACCTTGAAAGTGGGCTTCTCCGACAGTTTCATGGGGCCGCTGACTACGTCGCTCACCTACGTCGGTGAGGATGACAAAGCCTTCAAACTGGCGGTGAACCTGCGCGTTCCGAAGGGCAAGTCGCCGGAAAAACTCAAGGCTGAAATCGCTGACAAACTCAGCGCCTGGACCAAGAAAACCCACGTCGCCGTGGACTTCGATTACTCGGTCGCCGAACCGATGTACCGTAATCCGGAAGGTGAATGGGTCAAGGCTTTGCTGGCCGTGTCGACAGAAAACCTCGGCATGAAGCACGAGTTCGGCACCTCAGCCGGTGCGACGTCGGTGCATGAACTGCCTAACGGCGTGCAATTCGGCCTGGCGCGCCCCGAGGTGAAATACACCGGGCACACCGATGGCGAGTTCAAGACCGTTGACCAGTTCTTGCTGGACCTGCAAATCGTCACCGAAATGATGGGCCGCATCGGGCAACTGCCAAAGCTGTGATCGATCGCTGGAACCCGGTCAGCGCATGACCGGGATCTGGCACATACAAAAAAGGACCGTGAGGTCCTTTTTTATGGGCGACGACAAAAACGCGCACAAACAAAAACGCCGATCATCACTGATCGGCGTTTTTGTTGAATATGGAGCGGGAAACGAGACTCGAACTCGCGACCCCGACCTTGGCAAGGTCGTGCTCTACCAACTGAGCTATTCCCGCAATGGCGTCCCCTAGGGGACTCGAACCCCTGTTACCGCCGTGAAAGGGCGGTGTCCTAGGCCACTAGACGAAGGGGACACGCTACAACTTTCACTTCCTGCCGCGCTTCGCTGTGTGCTTTACGCTGCAAGTGGCGCGCATTCTATGGATGGATTGAGAGGTCGTCAACCCCCAGATATAAATTTATTTAAATCAATGACTTCGACCTGCTTTACGGGAGCAATCGGGCTTTTCCGTCGCCCGAGTCCTGACGCCTATATTCCGCCACTCGCCAAGGCGTTATAGTCCACCGCACGGTGATGGCATTCTGCACATCAAGCGCCAGCATTCATATAAACAGCCGGCGGCCGATACAGATTGAACCAGCCGATCCAACTCGTCGAGCCGCGCTAGGCGCATGAAAGCCCAGCCACTACACTCGCATGCGAACCCTATAAAGAGGTCTTACCGGTGACACCACTCATGATCACCCTGCTTGTCATAGCCGGGATCGCAATTCTGATCGCCATTGGCTACATGAACCATGTGGTGGAAAACAACAAACTGGAGAAGGCCCGCACCAAAGTCGAACTCAACGACCGCCTGCGTCGTTGCGGCGAGCTGACCGAGACTTTCCCCGGCCAATTCATGACCCCGGCCCTGAAGCTGTTGTTGACGCGCCTGGAACTCAACGTTTGCCAGCGCCTGTTGAACCTGGAAAAGACCAGCGCAACCACCAAGGCGCGCATCACCGAACTGAGCGCACTGGTCGCCCAAGGCGAGTCGATCCCGGTCAACAACCCACCTGCACCGATCATGACCGAAGCCAAGGCCAAAGACGTACGCTTCCTTCTCGAAGCCCTTCACGGCCAAATCACCCGCGCTGCCCACGACGGCTTCCTGCCACCGAACGAAGCCAAACACTGGGTGCGTGAAGTCCGGCACATTCTGGTGTTGCTGCACATCGAGTTCTTCAACAACCTCGGTCAACAGTCGCTGCAACAAAACCAGCCCGGCCAGGCTCGCCTCGCCTTCGAACGCGGCGTGCAATACCTGCGCAAGCAGCAGAACCCGCAGATCTACTCCGAACAGCTGCAGTACCTGGAAAAATTGCTGGCCCGCGCCAACGCCCAGGTCATGGACAAGATCGCCCCGGTTGAAGGCGAAGAAAACCAGCTGACCGCCGGGCTGAAGGATGTCGAGGCTGATGCGGACTGGAAGAAGAAAGTGATTTACGACTGATTGTCGATGCTGAGAGAGGAGCCACCGAGAGGTGGCTTTTTTGTGGGTTGCGATCTAGTAAATCAAAAGATCGCAGCCTTCGGCAGCTCCTGCATGAGGTGGGGTGGCCGGATCTGAAGATCGTCGCCGAGGCTCAAAGTCGGAAATGCCCAACCATCCCACGCAACTCTCCCCCCAACTGCGCCAGTTCAACGCTCGAAGCGGCATTCCCGCGCATCGCAATCGACGACTGATCCGCACTCGCGCGAATACTCGTGACACTGCGATTGATCTCCTCCGCCACCGAACTCTGCTGCTCCGCCGCCGCCGCAATCTGTTGATTCATCTGCTGAATCAACGAAACCGCTGCCGCAATACTGCCCAAGGCACTTTCGGTCTGCAGCGCATCACTGACCGCCAGCTTCACCAACTCTCCACTGCTCTGAATCTGCTGCACCGACGCCTGCGCCGCCGCGCGCAATGCACTGACCAACCGTTCGATTTCCTCGGTCGACTGCTGCGTACGTCGCGCCAGCGCGCGCACCTCATCGGCCACCACCGCAAAGCCCCTGCCCTGCTCGCCGGCGCGCGCCGCTTCGATTGCCGCGTTGAGCGCGAGCAGATTGGTCTGTTCGGCAACACTCTTGATCACTTCAAGCACCGTGCCGATATTCTGAATCTCGGCACTGAGGCTCTCGATACTGCTACTCGCCGACGTCGCCGAATCCGCCAGTTGCTCGATACGCGCCATGCTCTGACGCACGACCTGCTGACCCGTCTCGACCTTGCCATCCGCCGTCTGCGCCGCCAGTGCGGCCTCTTCGGCATTGCGCGCGACATCGTGCACAGTCGCGGTCATCTGGTTCATCGCGGTGGCGACCTGTTCGGTCTCCTCCTTCTGACTGCTGACCTCAAGATTGGTCTGCTCGGTCACCGCCGAGAGCGACTGCGCGGAACTGGCCAGTTGCTCGATACCGGCCTGCAAGCCGCTGACAATCGTGCTCAACCCTGCGCCCATCTGCTGCATCGCCGACATCAACTGACCGATTTCATCCCGGCGCGTCACAGCAATCGTCGCGCTCAAATCACCGGCAGCAATCTGTTGGGCAACCAGGATCACACTGCGCAACGGCGCAACGATCAATCGAGTGATCACCCAGGCCGCGATCAACCCGACCAACAGCGCCAATGCCGAAGAGCCGATAATCAGCAATGAATTCTTCTTCAGTTCTGCCTGCATCGCGCCATCTTCGGCGACATAGGCCTGATCCACCCGCGCCACCACTTGCGCGGCACGCTGGTGCAATTGTTCGTAAACGGTTTTTTCCTGCGCCAGCAACCCGGTGTATTCAGCCAGTTTGTCGTTGAAACCGGCGATGTGCCCGGACACCTCATTAAGCACCGTCAGATAACCCTCATCCTTGACCGTGGACTTCAGCTCTTCCGCCTGTGCCTGCGCCTGCGCGGCCTGCTCGATATTGCCTTTGCCGGCGCTGTCGGCATCGCCCTTGCGACTCTGATCCAGACGAATCCGCGCTTCGTTCATGGCCTGCAACATCAAGCGCGACACCTGGCTGACCTGACTGGCCTGCTCGATGAACTGTGCACCGTCCTTGCCCTCGGTCTCTTTCAAGGTATAAGCGCCGTCATCGGCCAGCCCGGCCTGCAACACGTCAAGGTTGTTGGCCACGCTGGACACCGACCAACTGGCCATTTCCAGCGCGAGATCCTTGGCCTGGGTCAACGAGACAAACTCGTCGAACGCCTTGCGGTAGGCGTCAAGCGACTGCTCGACATCGCTCATCACCGGCACATTCGCCGGCGATTGCGCCTTGAGTTCGTTGGCCAGGGCAATCAGGCCCACCACGCCTTCACGCAAGGCATCGGCGGTTTTCGGATCACCACGCAAGGCGTACTCCTGCTCCAGCAGGCGCACGTTGAGCAGGCCACTGTTGAGCGAAGACATCTGCTTAAGGCCATCGAAACGCTGACTGATGGTTTGCAGGGACCAGACACCAATCGCCGCCACCAGCGCAGTCAACAGCAGTACGAGCACAAACCCGATAGCCAGTTTTTTTGCCATACCGAGGTTGGCAAAACGTCCTTGCACGGCCGAAATCATTGCGCGAAGCCCTCTGCCAAAGTGTGTGGACGAAGATTCGCAATGGCCATGCACCCGCACAAGTCTCTGGCGTCGGAATAATGGCAAAAAGCTACGCCCGCGTCGTTTTCAGAACGCTTGAGGTCGATCCACGCGGGTGCTGCGAAAAAACTGCCGGGCACGGGGGTCGCAGGCGTACGCGACATTGATCCGCTGCCACTCGCAGACTTCGCCACTGGGACTGAATGCTCCCGCCGCAGCAAGCGCTACACCGTTGCCGAGCGCCTGACGACGCAAGCGGGCGGGATCGGCAACTGGCGAACGCGCCCAGATGAACAAACCACCGCACGGCTTGCCGAATACCTCCCAATCGGCGTCTTCGAGTACTTGCAAAGCGGCGGCACGGTCGACATTCAAGCGCTGGCGCTGCCGATGCACCAGCTTGCGGTAGGCGCCGCTGGCCAAGAGGTTGGCCAACACCGCCTCGTTGAAACCTGAACAGCCGGAACTGCTGATCATCTTGACCCGCGCCAGCCGAGCGATCAGTTCAAGGTCGGCAAATACGAAACCCACACGCAATGAGCTGCTCAGGGTTTTCGAAAAACTGCCGATGTAAATCACTCGTTGATCCAGTGCCGCCAACCGAGTGCCGTTGCCATTGTGCAAGTCGGCGTAGACATCGTCTTCGATCAGCCGCACATCACTGGCATTGCACAACTGCAGGATCCGCTCGGCCACGGACGGACTCAGACAGGAGCCGGTGGGATTGTGATGATGACTGTTGATGAACATTGCTACGGGGCGGAACTGCTCCAGCACGCTTGCCAGTGCAGCCGTGTCAGGCCCGTTCGGGGTGCGGCGGACTTCGAGCAGATGTACACCGTGCAATCGCAGAAGATCGAACAGTGGCGCATATCCAGGGTTCTCGACCACCACGTAATCACCGGCCTTGAGCAGGGTGCGCACGATCAGATCAAGGGCTTGGGTCGCGCCGCCAGTGGTCATGATCTGCGCTTCGACGGCCTGGACACTGATCATTTTCAGGCGCTTGACGATCTGTTCGCGCAGCGCCGGCAGACCGAGTGACGTGCTGTAGTTGAACAGGCTGCTCATGTCCGTGCGCGCTACCTGACCGATCGCGTAGCTCAAGTCGTCGGACTCACGCCAGCTTTCAGGCAAGCCGCCATCACCGAGATTCAGCTTTTGCGCTAAACCATAAGCCTTTGCCGCCTCTGGGCGAAGCCGATCAAGACTCGCCGGCAGCGGCGCATTGACTGCACAACGCGGCGCAGCAGCGACCATGAATCCCGAGCCATGCCGAGGCGCCAGAACCCCTTGTGCCACCAGGCGTTCACAGGCCTGCGCGACGCACGACTGACTGAGCAGATTGCTGCGTGCAATTTCCCGCACCGAAGGCAAGCGTGTAGCGGGTGGCACGGCACTTCGCGCGATCCAGTCGATCACTCCGTCAACAATCTGCTGTACGACTGGCACCATTGCCTGTCGGTCAATTCTCAATTCCATGAGCACGCAAACTCCTGTCCGTTTTGCTGGCGGCAGTAAATCACAGCCATGCCACACAGCCTGTGCGACAAAGCCGTCAAAAGCGACCTTTCTAACCATTTGATACACATTGCTTGGCGGATTCACGGAACTGAACGACAGGCATGAAAAAGCCCGCACGAATGCGGGCTTTTTCCTTGCATAAATGCTCAGAACGCAGTGACGCCACCGTCCACCGCCAGCGAATGACCAGTGGTGAATGCTGCGCCATCGCTGCACAGGTACAGCACGGCGCTGGCGATCTCCTCGACCTTGCCGATGCGGCCGACCGGGTGCATGGCATTGGCGAACTCAGCCTTCTTCGGATCAGCCTCGTAGGCGCGGCGGAACATATCGGTATCAATCACCGCCGGGCACACCGCGTTGACGCGAATTTTCTTCTTCGCGTACTCGATCGCAGCAGATTTGGTCAGGCCAATCACCGCGTGCTTCGACGCCGCGTAGATACTCATCTTCGGCGCCGCGCCCAGGCCGGCCACCGACGCGGTGTTGACGATCGCGCCACCGCCCTGGGCCAGCAACAGCGGCAACTGATACTTCATGCACAGCCATACGCCTTTGACGTTGACGCCGATGATCGCGTCAAACTCGTCCATCGAACCTTCGGCCAGTTTGCCTTTCTCGATTTCGATGCCGGCATTGTTGAAGGCGTAATCGAGGCGGCCGTAGGTATTGATCACCTCGTCCATCAGATTTTTCACTTCGCTCTCGACGGTAACGTTGCAACGGACGAAGGTCGCTTCGCCGCCGGCTGTACGAATCAGCGCCACAGTGCCCTCGCCCCCTGCGGTATCGAGATCGGCGACCACCACCTTCAGACCTTCGGCAGCAAACGCCTGGGCGGTTGCTCGGCCGATGCCGTTAGCCGCGCCTGTGACTACGGCAACCTGACCGGAAAACGTCATGCTCATTGTTGTGTCCTCGAACGCAAAGATGCAGGGGATGCTTAGCGTTGCAGCATAGCCACAGCGGGTTGTCCGGCGTCAGCACTATCAAAAGGCTGTTTATGTGCCCATGCGTGGCGGTGATAAACCGGTGGTGGTGATCATCACTGCACTGGATCGGCGTGCATTCGCCGCATCAGCCAACCTTGCGACATCGGCGCTTAGGGTCTATCAACAAGGCTTCATTCAATTCGAGTGCCTGCCATGACCTCACAGACCAATCGCCAGTTCCTGCTCGCCAAACGCCCGGTGGGCGCCGCGACCCGCGAGACTTTTACCTATCAGGAAGTACCGGTCGGCGAACCGGCGGCGGGACAGATTCTGGTCAAGAACGAATACCTGTCACTCGACCCGGCCATGCGTGGCTGGATGAACGAGGGCAAGTCCTACATCCCGCCGGTCGGTATCGGTGAGGTCATGCGCGCCTTGGGTGTAGGTAAAGTCGTCGCGTCGAACAATCCGGGCTTTGCGGTCGGCGACTACGTCAACGGCGCCATCGGCGTGCAGGATTATTTCCTCGGCGAGCCAAGAGGCTTCTATAAAGTCGACCCGAAACTGGCACCGTTGCCGGTGTATCTGTCGGCATTGGGCATGACCGGCATGACCGCCTACTTCGCCCTGCTCGATGTCGGCGCACCGAAGGCTGGCGACACCGTGGTGCTGTCCGGGGCGGCGGGTGCGGTGGGCAGCATTGCCGGGCAGATCGCCAAGATCAAAGGCTGCCGCGTGGTGGGGATCGCCGGCGGTGCCGACAAGTGCAAGTTCCTCATCGATGAGCTGGGTTTCGACGGCGCCATCGACTACAAGCACGAAGACGTAATCGCCGGCCTCAAGCGCGAATGCCCGAAAGGCGTGGACGTGTATTTCGACAACGTCGGCGGTGACATCCTCGATGCAGTCCTGAGTCGCCTGAACATGAAGGCACGCGTGGTGATCTGCGGCGCCATCAGCCAGTACAACAACAAAGAGGCGGTCAAGGGCCCGGCCAATTACCTGTCGCTGCTGGTCAATCGTGCGCGCATGGAAGGCTTTGTGGTGATGGACTACGCGGCGCAATACGCGAGCGCGGCGCAGGAAATGGCCGGTTGGATGGCCAAGGGGCAGCTCAAGAGCAAGGAAGACATCGTCGAAGGCCTGGAGACCTTCCCGGAGACGCTGATGAAATTGTTCAGCGGGGAGAATTTTGGCAAGTTGGTACTGAAGGTTTAAAGCCACCACAAAACCAAGGTGGGAGTGAGCCTGCTCGCGATAGCGGAGTGTCAGTCAACATTAACGTTGTTTGACACACCGCTATCGCGAACAGGCTCACTCCCACAGGGTTATGCGGTGCTTGCTTAGGCGATTTCGGCTACAACTGCTGCCAGCGCCTTGGCCGGATCGGCCGCCTGGCTGATCGGACGGCCGATCACCAGGTAATCGGAACCGGCGTCCAGCGCCTGACGCGGGGTCAGGATGCGGCGCTGATCGTCCTGCGCACTGCCCGCCGGACGAATCCCCGGGGTCACCAGTTGCAGCGACGGGTGCGCGGTTTTCAGTGCCGTGGCTTCCAGCGCCGAACACACCAGACCATCCATCCCGGCCTTCTCGGCCAGTGCCGCCAGACGCAACACTTGTTCCTGCGGCTCGATATCCAGACCGATCCCGGCGAGGTCTTCACGCTCCATCGAGGTCAGCACGGTGACGCCGATCAGCAGTGGCTGCGGGCCGCTGCGCTTGTCCAGCTCTTCACGGCAGGCAGCCATCATGCGCATGCCGCCGGAGCAATGCACGTTGACCATCCACACGCCCATCTCGGCGGCGGCTTTCACGGCCATCGCGGTGGTGTTGGGAATGTCGTGGAATTTCAGGTCGAGGAATACTTCAAAACCCTTGTCACGCAGGGTGCCGACGATTTCCGCGGCGCAACTGGTGAACAG
>NZ_JBIVGT010000018.1:34667-109057 GCF_044748825.1 Pseudomonas sp. NPDC089741
CACACGGGCAATTACCGTTTCCGGGGAACTCAGTGTCTGCTCGGGCGCGTCCAGCAAGGGCGCAACTGGTGAACAGTTCCTTGCCCACTTTGACCCGGCACAGTTTTGGGTCCAACTGGTCGGCCAGCTTCAGTGCGGCGTCACGGGTGGGGAAATCCAGGGCGACGATGATAGGAGTCTGGCAGGCGGACATGAATGGGCTCTCAGGCAGGTCGAAATCGGCGCGCATTGTAGCGGAACCGGCGGCGGCGCGGCACCCGATGATCGGTAAATCGTCGCACCAACCGTGATCAGCATAGCGCCCGCTGCTATTGTGTCGACTCCGATACACAACCGACATGCCAGCAACAAGCACCGGCGCTAGCCTCGCCAGCCGCAACACGTCCTTACATCAGCACTTCCCGCCTCACGGCCGGACGCCTATGCTGAAACCACAACCTCGCAGCCCATCTTTGTGGTTGGCGGCCTACTGGCAGATGAACAGCCCCATGCACAACACCCAAACGACCGCGACTGATGAGCCTAAAGACGACAAGCGCTGGAGCATTCGTGCGCTGATCGTCGACGATGACGTGCCGATCCGCGAGCTGATGATCGATTACCTCGCGCGCTTCAACATCCACGCCAGCGGCGTCACCGATGGCGCAGCGATGCGTCAGGCGATGCAGGCCGAACATTTCGACGTTGTCGTGCTCGACCTGATGCTGCCGGGCGAAGACGGCCTTTCGCTGTGCCGCTGGCTGCGCGCCGAATCGGACATCCCGATCCTGATGCTCACCGCCCGCTGCGAACCCACCGACCGCATCATCGGCCTCGAACTCGGCGCCGATGACTACATGGCCAAACCGTTCGAGCCGCGCGAGCTGGTGGCGCGCATCCAGACCATCCTGCGGCGGGTGCGTGACGACCGTACCGAGCAACGGGCGAACATTCGCTTCGACAACTGGCGCCTGAACAGCGTGCTGCGCCAATTGATCGCCGACAACGGCCTGGTGGTGCCGCTGTCCAACGCCGAATTCCGCCTGCTCTGGGTGTTTATCGAACGCCCGCGCCGGGTACTCAGCCGCGAACAACTGCTCGACGCCGCCCGAGGTCGTTCGATCGAGGCCTTCGACCGCAGCATCGATCTGCTGGTCTCGCGCCTGCGCCAGAAGCTCGGCGACGATCCGAAAGCCCCGCAGTTGATCAAGACCGTGCGCGGTGAAGGTTACCTGTTCGACGCAAGAGACATTGGCTGATGCGAGCGCGCTTCGACACGCTGTTCGGCCGCCTGTTTGGCATGCTGTTCGCGGCGATCGTCCTGGCGCACTTGCTCGCGTTCACCTGGTTTCACCTCTACGGCCCGCCCCCGCCGCCACCGCCGCCGGAGTTTTCCCAAGGTGTCGAAGGGCAGCGGCCGATGCCGGATCCGCGTTACCCGCAACGACCACCGCGGCCATGGTTCGGTGGCCCGGTGGTGCCGCTGACGTTTCAGTTCATCTCGCTGATGATCGCCGCGTGGTACGGCGCCAAACTGTTGAGTCGACCCATCCAGCGCCTGAGCGACGCCGCCGAACGCCTGAGTGAAAACCTCGACAGTGCACCGCTCGACGAGTCTGGTCCGAAAGAAGCCCGGCAAGCGGCGCACACTTTCAATCTGATGCAGCAACGTATTCGCGAACAGGTGCAGCAGCGTGCGCGCATGCTCGGTGCGGTATCGCACGACCTGCGCACGCCCCTGTCACGCCTGAAACTGCGCCTGGAAAACATCAGTGATGAAAAGCTGCAAGGCCAGATGCGTCAGGATCTGGACGACATGATCGGCATGCTCGACGCCACCCTCACCTACCTGCACGAACAACGCACCAGCGAAGCCTTGCAGTTGATGGACGTGCAGGCGTTGGTCGAGTCGCTGTGCGAAAACGCTCAGGATCAGAACGCAGACGTGCAAGTCAGCGGCCATTGCGCCCCGCTGCAGGTACAGCCGATGGCCCTGCGTTCGTGCATCAACAACTTGATGGACAACGCCCTGCGCTATGCCGGGAAGGCACGGATTGAACTCCTGGATCAGCGCGAACAACTGCTGATCCGCGTGATCGACCACGGCCCGGGGATTGCCGAGGACAAGCGTGAAGCCGTGTTCGAGCCGTTTTATCGCCTGGAAGGTTCGCGTAATCGCAATTCCGGTGGCGTGGGCCTGGGCATGACTATTGCCCGCGAGGCGGCGCAGCGATTGGGCGGACAACTGAACCTGGAAGAAACCCCCGGCGGCGGTCTCACGGCCATCATTCGCCTGCCACGCCCCTGAGAACACCACCACCCCTGTAGGAGTGAGCCTGCTCGCGATAGCGGTGTGTCAGTCACCCCAAATGTCACTGATATACCGTTATCGCGAGCAGGCTCACTCCTACAGTGGATTGAGGTGAAATCCTGTCTGTGTACCAACCGGTACAAATCTCACATAACGCCGACAACTTGCGCCCTGACGCTGCATAAGCCGGTACACCCACCGGTTTTCCATTCCAGGGAGTGAGTCCGATGATCGGTAGCGTCAGCAACTACACGAGCTATACCAGCACCAGCAGCAACGCCACGCAAAACTCGCGCAGCCAGCAACTGCAAAAAGAACTGTTCGCCAAGCTCGACAGTAACGGCGATGGCGCAGTGGATCAGGACGAACTGAAAAGCGCCCTGTCGCAGAAGTCCGACGACGGCCTGCTGGTCAATCTGAGCAAACAGTTTGGCGATCTCGACAGCGACGACAGCGGCAGCCTCAGCGCCGAAGAAATGACCGCCATGGCGCCGCCACCGCCGCCACAAGATCAAGCACCGAACACCGACCTCGCTGACGCCCTGATCAGCGCCCTCGACACTGACGGCGACGGCGCCATCAGCAGCGACGAACTGAGCAGCGGCCTGACCAGCGCCGGCAGCACCGCCGACAGCAACGAAATCTTTTCCGCCCTCGACAAGAACAAGGACGGCACCGTCAGCCAGGACGAACTCACCGCCAGCCTGACCCCGCCACCACCGCCACCGCCTCAAATCAACAGCGACGAACTGTTCAGCCAACTCGACGCCGACGGTGATGGCAACGTAACCGCCACCGAACTGAACAGCGCGCTGCAGGCCAGCGATAGCAGCACTGCAACGAGCAGCACCGATACCAGCGCAGCATTGCTCAAGGTTCTGGATAGCGACAGCAGCGGCGGCGTCAGCAGCGACGAATTGAAAGCCGCTTTGCACGCCGGCCGCGAACGCCCGGATGAAGAACAGACCGCCTCGACTCAAAGCACCACCGAAGCGCTGAATCGCATGATCGCCAACCTGAGCAAACAGTACTCACTCGACAACACTGCCTCGGTCGGCAAATACCTCAACGTCGCCACGTAAAATCTGCCCCTGTAGGAGCTGCCGAAGGCTGCGATCTTTTGCTCTTGCTATTGAAAACCAGGATCAAAAGATCGCAGCCTTCGGCAGTTCCTACAGGGGGGGATGTGCAAATGCCGTGCTCCCAACCTGGTTTCGGTTACCGCCGTTCCTCGACCCGCCCCTGACTCTTGCTCCAGTCCGTCAACAAGCTATAAGCCACCGCCAACAACGTAGGCCCGATAAACAACCCGATAAAGCCAAACGCAATCAACCCGCCGAACACCCCAAGCAACACAATCACCAACGGCAAATTGCCCCCGCGGCTGATCAGATACGGCTTGAGTACGTTATCCACGCCACTGATGACAAACGTCCCCCAGATTCCGAGAAACACCGCCATTCCATATTCACCTTTCCACGCCAGCCAGGCCGTAGCGGGCACCCACACCAATGGCGGGCCCATCGGAATCAGGCTCAGCAGAAACGTCACGATCCCCAACACCAGGGCACCTGGCACCCCGGCAATCAAAAACCCGATCAACGCCAGAATCGCCTGCGCCGCCGCCGTGCCGATGACCCCGTTGACCACCCGCTGCACCGTCCCGGCCACCAGTTCGATGTAATAGCCGGCACGCTCACCGATCAGACGTTCCAGCAGGCTGTGCACGAAAGCGGCCAGGCGCGGACCGTCACGGTAGAAAAAGAACACGAAGACAATGCTCAGCGTCAGCTCGAGAATCCCGCCGCCGATCTGCGCACTGCGCGCCAGCAGCCAGTTGCCGACCTGCCCCAGATACGGTTTTACCGAGACCATCAGTGCCGCGCCCTGCTGATCGATGCTGTTCCAGAGGCCGACCAGCCGCTCGCCGACAAACGGCACAGTCCCCAGCCATACCGGCGCTTCCGGCAAGCCATCGACCTGCACATCCTTGATGAACGCCGTGGCATCGCGCACATGGTCGGCCAGGTTGAAACCCAGCCAGACCAAGGGTGCCGCCACCAGCAACATCCAGCCCAAGGTCAAAATCGCCGCCGCCAACGATTCGCGGCCATTCAGCCAGCGGGTCAACAGGCGCATCAGTGGCCAACTGGCGAACGCCAGCACCGCGCCCCAGAACAGCGCCGACCAGAACGGCGCCATCACCCACAGGCTGGCGCCGAACAACACCAGAAGCAGGATCTGCACCAGCAGGCGATCGTTATTGAGCATGTAGGATTCCGAAAAAGTCAGTCAGGCCAAGAGTAGGCGAACACGCCGCGCGTGCTCGCCCGGCAGAGCTTATCGCAACAGGTCGATGCGCAGACCGGCACCGTCGACACTGGCGGTTTCCATCCGCGCAGCACGCACGCCCTGATTGATCAGGGCCTGGCGCCAGGCTTCGGCCTTGGGCCCGGAAACCGTCACGCGCAATGTCGTGTCGAGGTTCAGGCCACGGGAAATCAGGCGCAACCAGGTGTCGTCGGGATCATTCACCAATTTCGGTAAATCCAGTTCGCCGGTACTTTTGAGTTGGCGCAACAGGGTCGCCGAGGTCGGCAGCAACTCGCCCAGCGGTGCCACCGCTTCGAACTGCTCGACATGCAGATAGGCTTTGCGATTGCCGCGAGTGATGCTGTAGAGCGCCACCAGCGTGTTGTCTTTCGGTGCCGCCAGCCTCAGCAACAGATACGCCTGCTGCTCGTCGGCGCCGTACAGCTTGGAATTACCGAACACTTCGTTGGCCCACAGGCTGCTTTCGCCACAATCGCGGGCCTGACACCAGAACAGCAACTCGGCGTCCTGCTTTTGCAAGGCTTCGCGGGCAGCGGTAAAGGCCTCGGTGGCGGAATGTTCGGGTGGCAACTCGTAGGTCACCGAGGTGGTCTGGCCACGCGCAGTGACTTGGCCGTCGAAGCGTAACTGGCCGCTGATCTTGCGGATCGCGCCCAACGGATAGATGCGCTCCAGCTCGGCCGGAGGGCGATAGTCGACGATTTGCGCATCGGCCAGACGTGGCACGATCTGCAAATCCTGGCTGCCCGGCACATCGGCAGCGAACGAAAGGGAACTGAAACAGCACAGCGCCAGCAGACTGAGTGACCGCATGGGCAGCCTCATCGGATCGGCATGGCGTGGCTAGGCGGGGTCGTAGCGGTATAGAAATCCATCGTGGTTGTCTCCCATTTCAACCCGCCCAGCCTCGACAGTTGCCAACGGCAAGTCAAGGAATGGCGAAGAAGCGATTGAAACAGTCTGCGACAAGACTCGCACCGGCCTCATCGTTCAGGTGCAAATGGTGCCCGCCCGGCAGCTGTTCCCTGCTAAAGGGTAGACGTTCCAGCAGTTGGGGATGTTTGGCCAGCATGCCGTCGGCCGCGACCACCAATTGCGCCGGACAACCGATGCGCGCCACGAACGCCATCGCCTGTTCCTCGGTCAGCCGCAACGGGGATGCCAGGGTTAGACGATTGTCGCTGCGCCAGGTGTAGCCGCCAGGTACCGGCATCAATCCGCGCTGCGCCAACAGTTCAGCCGCCTCACGACTGACCGCGACCAGCCCTTTCATCCGCGCTTCGATGGCGCGGTCGAGGGTGCTGTAGACCGGTTTGCGTTTCTCACGCAGATCCAGCTGCGCCTGTAAGGCCATGCCCATGCGCTCGGCAGCGTTTTCGCCTTTGTCTGTAGGAGGAATCACGCCGTCGATCAACGCCAGATGGCTGATGCGCTCCGGCATCGATCCCGCCAACACCATGGACACGATCGCGCCCATTGAATGCCCAAGCAGGCCGAAACGCTTCCAGCCGAGTTGCTCGGCGACTTGCAAGACGTCATGGGCGTAATCCCACAACGCATAACCGGCGCCCTTTGGCCGATGCGCGGAATGCCCGTGCCCGGCCATGTCCAGGGCGATGATGCGCAAGCCTTTGAGCTTTGGCGCCAGCCGCGCGAAGCTGTTGGCGTTGTCGAGCCAGCCATGCAGGGCAATGACCGGCAAACCGTCCTCGGGGCCGAACAAATGCGCCGCCAGCTCGATATGCGGCAGGCTCAGGCGCACTTCTTCGAAGGTCGGGCTCATGCGCAATCCTTGTCCAGACGGTTTTCC
This sequence comes from Pseudomonas sp. NPDC089741, assembly GCF_044748825.1. NCBI lineage: Bacteria > Pseudomonadati > Pseudomonadota > Gammaproteobacteria > Pseudomonadales > Pseudomonadaceae > Pseudomonas > Pseudomonas sp. NPDC089741. The sequence continues at coordinate 41,102 of NZ_JBIVGT010000018.1, forward strand.
CAACGGGTAAACAGGTTCTTCAATAGCCGCGCGGTGTCCTGCGGACGCTCCAGCGGGAACATGTGCCCGCCGGGCATGCTCAACGCCTCGCCTTGTGCCAGACGCGAAACGAAGCGGGTGTGATGACGCATGACCACACGGCTCTTGTGCCCGCGCACCACCGCCAGTGGCACCTGCAGTTGTCGGGTGCGACCTGGGCTGGTGTGCGGCACGCCACGATAGATGCTGATTTCAGTGGCCGGGTCGAAACGCAGGCGCAGCTTGTCGCCGACCTGGTGCAAGCCGTGTTGCAGGTAGGCATCGAAGCATTCCGGATCGAATCCCCGGAACAGCGTTTTACCGGCAAAGTAGCTGCGCGCACTGTCGAGATCGGCGAACTCTTCACGCCGGCCCAATGTGCGCCCGGCCGGCGTCAGTTTGTCGATGAAACCAAAGCGCTTGGCGGCACGGATCACCCACTGGTCGGTGCGGGTCAGCACTGGCGAATCGAGCATCACCACGCCGCGATACAGCTCAGGGCAACGCAGCGCCGCGTGCAGATGCAGCACACCGCCGAAGGAATGGCCGACACCCCACACCGGTTGATCCTGTTGCTGCAAATGGTGGATCAACTCGTCAACCAGGTTGTACCAGTTGTCATCCGCCGGAAAGCGCGGGTCATGGGCATGCTGTTCCAGATGCGCGACCCGGTACTCGGGCGCCAGCGCCGCGAACAACTTGCCATAGGTGCCCGAAGGAAACCCGTTGGCGTGGGCGAAAAAGATCGGTTGCGACATACCGGTAAATCCATGGGCGGGAAACGTGGCGTTGATTGTCCGTAAGACCGCGTCACACAGCAATGACCGTAACTGCCAGGAATGATGACAGTCCGGTCAGCGTGATGGTGTGTCAGGGAGATTGCTTCCCCCCTCACCCCAACCCTCTCCCCCAAGGGGGCGAGGGGGAAAGGGAGCAGATCTGCATGAATTTCAAAACCTGAGTTCGGCTCGATAACTCAGGTCGGCACAACTCGAACATCCAGCCCGGTCAGTCCCCTTTTCCCTCTGGGAGAGGGTTAGGGTGAGGGTGGCTGCTCACCCAGCGGCACCACTGCCATGGTCAACCGCGACACACAACTGGCCTTGCCCTCATCGCTGGTCAAGCGGATATCCCACACGTGCGTGGTCCGCCCGATATGAATCGGCTTGGCCACCGCCGTCACCCGCCCACTGCGCAAGCCGCGCAAATGGTTGGCATTGATCTCAAGCCCCACGCAATAAAACTTGCTGGCATCGATGCACAGGTAACTGGCCATGGAGCCGACGGTTTCCGCCAGCACCACGGACGCGCCGCCGTGCAGCAAGCCGTATGGCTGGTGCGTACGATGGTCGATGACCATGCTCGCGGTCAGCGATTCTTCGTCGAACGCTTCGAAGCGGATGTCCAGCACTTCACCGATGGTGTTCTTCTGGATCGCGTTCAACTGCTCGATGTTGGGAGTGGTACGCCACAAGCTCATCGCAGACTTCCTTGGTTGTTTTGGTCGTCGCTCAATCCTGCCACAGCACCGCCTCACTGCGCTCGCTCCATTCCTCGAAGCGGGCGCCGTAAGTGTCTTCAATGACGTTGCGTTTGATTTTCAGGGTCGGCGTGAGGAAGCCGTTTTCCACTGCCCAGCTGTCCTTGACCACCACCAGCCGGCGCAGGCGTTCGTGCTTGTCGAGCACGGCATTGACCTCTTCCAGAAGTTTTTCCAAGCTCGAATGCAGGCTCGCCCGGCCCTCCTCCTGACTGACCGACGACAGCACGCACAGCCCCAGCGGCGCGCTCAGGCCATCGCCGACCACGCACACTTGCTCGATCCGCGAATGCACCGCCAGCCGATTCTCGATCGGCGCCGGGGCGACGTATTTGCCTTTGCTGGTCTTGAAGATTTCCTTGAGCCGTCCGGTCAGGCGCAGACGCCCTTCGGCATCCTGTTCACCCTTGTCGCCAGTGCGCAGAAAGCCGTCGCTGGTCAGGGTCTCGGCGGTTTTCTGCGGCTCCTTGAAGTAGCCGAGCATGTTCGCCTGACTGCGCACCTGCACCTCTCCGGACTCATCGATGCGTACCTCGACATCCGGGCACGGTTTACCGATCCAGCCTTGTTTGTATTGCCCCGGCAGGCAGATGTGCGAGTAACCGCAGCTCTCGGTCATGCCGTAGACCTCTAGCACGTCGAGTCCGAGTTTCTGATACCAACCGAGCAAGGTCTGCGGCACCGGCGCCGCGCCGGACAACGCCACGCGCAAAGCGTCCAGCCCCAGACCGGCGAGTACTTTGTGCCCTACCCGTTTGCCGATGAAAGGCAGGCCAAGCAGAAAATCCAGGCGCTTTGCCGGGATCTTGCTGTACACGCCCATCTGGAATTTGGTCCAGATCCGTGGCACGCCAAACATCGCCGTCGGCCGTGCACGCTGCAGATCAGTGATGAAGGTGTCGAGGCTCTCGGCAAAGAATACGGTCTGTCCGGTGTAGATCGACGCCAATTCAACGAACATGCGTTCGGCGACGTGGCACAGCGGCAGGTACGACAGCAGCCGGTCATTCTCATTGAGCCCGAACAATTGCGTACCGCGCGTGGTGGCAAAACCGAGATTGGCAAAGCTGTGCATCACGCCTTTCGGCAAGCCTGTGGTGCCGGAGGTATAGATGATGGTTGCCAGCTGCTCGGCGGCAGGATGCGGATCGTCCTGAATCGGCGAGCTGCGTTGCAAGTCCGCCCAGTTGAAATCGAAATCGCCCGGTGGGTGCAGCGGCAGGCTGATGGTCGGCAGATCGGCCGGCACGCCTTTGGACATGCTCGGCCAATCATCAAGCTTGCCAATAAACGCCAGCACGCTTTCCGAGTGCGTGAGCACTTGCGCCACGGACTCGGCGGTGAGGTTGGGATACAGCGGCACTGAGACATGCCCGGCCATCCAGATCGCGAGGTCGGCGATGATCCAGTGTGCGCAGTTTTTCGAGATCAGGGCGATATGGCTGCCTTGCGGCAACTCCCGCGCGCGCAACCAGTGTGCGGCGCAACGGGCCTGGTGGCCAACATCGGCCCAGGTCAACGTCTCGACCTGCCCGCCGCCGATCGGTTGCACGAGAAAGCGCTGACGCGGGTGCCGCGCTTCACGTTCGTAGAACACGTCCAGCGGCAAACGGAATGCGGCAGACATGCGACTCGCTCCTGTTTTTTGGGTCTGGAGCAAGCGTAGTCAACCAAGCAAGTGCTTGGTTGGATTTTTTACCAAAAGAAATAAGATCAAAAGATCGTCCGAACGCGGCCCGAACCTTCGGCAGCTCCTACAGGGAAATGCATTCCAAGGTAGGAGCTGCCGCAGGTTCGGGCCGCGTTCGGACGATCTTTTAAGGATGTTTGAGGCTGTTAAGGGTCATCGAGCCAATCAGCAATTCAGGACTTTCCAGCTCCGCCAACCCCGCAGTACTGACCTTCTCCGGCGGATACCCGGCGCCATGTTGCAGATAGCTCAGCAGATTGCCCACCAGCGGGTTATGGCTGACCAGCAGCACATTGCTCACCGACATCAGTTGATCGGTGACCTTGTCCGGATCAACCTCCGGCGTCAGCCACTCGACCGTACGAATCTGCGGCTCGAACCCCAGCGCCTCGCGAACAATCTGCGCGGTCTGTTGCGCGCGCAGATAAGGGCTGGCGTAAATCGCCGTGAGCGGCTGGCCGATCAAGCGCGCCGCGCTGCTCAAGGCTTCCTTGCGACCGTGATCGGTCAGCTCCCGTTCGGAGTCGGGGCACGAGCCGTAAGGCACGGCCTCACCGTGACGCAATACCCAGAGTTTCATAGCTTGGGTTCCTCATCTCGAACCGGATGCGGTGCTGGCGGCACGGCGTGCGGCGCTTCACCTTCCGGGGTACGCGGCGCTGGCCAGTCGGCGAACGGCCAGGGTTTCTGGTCGCTGTGAAAGCTGCCGAAACGGCCGATCTGGGCCAGGAACTGACTCAGGCTGTCGCCGAAATTCATCAGGCTGGCGCTCGGCGCGCCATAGATCAAACGATAGATCAGTTGTACCAGCACCACCGCGCCGAGGATGAACTGCGCCACTTGCCAGACCAGCACGTAGACGATCATCCACAGCACACGCAGGAGGATGGATTCGTACTTGGCTTCGGTTTTCGGATCGTGCATGGCTTGCTCCCCTGTCCGTAGATAAACGCTGAATCAGTTGAAACCGCTGGTGGAAATAAAGTCGACGTCGGTTTTCGGTTCGGCCCGCATCAGTAGACCGATGACCTGCTCCAGGGTGCGTCCTTCGAACAGGATCGCATGCAGCCCGGCGACCAGCGGCATGTACACGCCGACCTCCTGGGATTTTGCCTTGAGCACTTTCAGGGTGTTGACCCCTTCGGCGACTTCACCGAGGCGCGACACCGCTTCGTCAAGGCTCAAGCCCTGACCGAGGGCGAAACCGACCTGATAGTTGCGGCTCTTCGGCGACGAGCAGGTGACGATCAGATCGCCGACGCCGGCCAGCCCGAGAAAAGTCATCGGGTTCGCGCCCTGATTCACCGCAAACCGGGTCATCTCGGCCAACGCGCGGGTGATCAACATGCTCTTGGTGTTCTCGCCCATCTCCAGTGCGACGGCCATGCCGGCGATGATCGCGTAAACGTTTTTCAACGCCCCGCCCAACTCGACGCCGAAGCGGTCGGCGCTCGCGTAAACGCGGAAGGTGCGACCGTGCAAAGCCGCTTGCACTTGCCTGCAGAGTTCTTCGTCTTCGCTGGCGACCACCGTCGCGGTCAGCGCATGTTCGGCGATCTCGCGCGCCAGGTTCGGTCCGGACAGCACGCCGATGCGTGCCTGCGGGGCGATCTCTTCGAGGATCTGGCTCATCAATTTGAAGGTCTGCGCTTCGATGCCCTTGGTCAGGCTGACCAGCATCTTGCCGCGCAAGCGCTCGGCGTGAGCGGCCAAGACCGTGCGCAACGCGCTGGACGGCAGCGCGACAAAGCACAAATCGCAGGCGTCGAGGGTGGCTTGCAGGTCAGTGACAGCGGTCACGCCTGGCAGAATCTTGATGCCTTTGAGGTAACGCGGGTTTTCGCGATTGACGCGGATGGCCTCGGCCTGCTCCGGGTCACGCATCCACTGCAGGACTTGATGGCCGTTCTCGGCCAACAGGTTGGCCACGGCGGTACCAAAACTTCCGCCTCCCAGGACCGCAATCGGGCGCTGTTCAGTCATATGCAATCCGTTAATCCATACCAGTGGCGATGCCGGCATTATACGGGGCGACCGAGTCGCGGCCAGCCCCAGCAACAATTACCGACACTTGTAGGCAGAAGACCAATAAAACCGAGGAAAATGCCTGCAACGTGACTGGAAAAGTCGCTGCCCTCGGTTAACATGCGCGCCAAATCTTTACGATCAAGGCTGCGTTGTGTTTTTTGCTCCTCCCCCACCGCGTTCGACCCTGCTGCTGGCGCTGCTGTTCAGCCCGCTGGTGCAGGCGGACGACCTGTTTGTCGACAGCGAAACGTTGCCGCAAGTGCTGACGGCCACGCGCCTGAAACAGACACCGGCAGAAGTGCCCGGGAGCATGACCGTCATCGACAGCGAATTGATCGATGCCAGCGGCGCCCGCGACATCAGCGAATTGCTCCGGCTGGTACCGGGGATGATGGTCGGCAACATCAGCGGCAATCAGGCGGCGGTCAATTACCACGGCACCAACGCCACTGAAGCGCGGCGCATGCAGGTGCTGATCGACGGCCGCTCGGTGTACCGCGCAGGGTTGGCCACGGTGGACTGGAGTGACATCCCGGTGGCCATGGAAGACATCGAGCGCATCGAAGTCTTTCGCGGCCCGAATACCGTCAGCTATGGCGCCAACGCGCTGATGGCGGTGGTCAACATCATCACCCGCAACCCGGCGGACAGCCACGGCACACGCCTGAAATACAGCCGTGGCCAACGTGGCATCAACGATTTCTACGCCAGTCAGGGCACTGGCTGGAATGGCGGCGATTTGCGCCTGTCGCTGTCCGGCCAGGAAGACGACGGCTTCGACACGGATCGCAGCGGCGCCGATTATCGCGACAGCCGCCGTCTGAACCGTTTCAGTCTTGCGGTCAGCCACAGCCTCAGCGACGACCAGAGTCTCGACTGGCAGGTCAACGCCAAAGATGGCAGCAACCAGCGGCCCTACACCTACCGTCCGGTGTTCTCGGGGATTACCGCCGCCGGCAACAATTCCGACGTGGTGGCCAAGGATTACGCCGGTTCGGTGCGCTGGAATCTCGACATCAACCCGGAACACAGCCTCTATATACAAGGCTCGGCGCAACACTGGGATCGTCAGCAAACCTGGCGCGCCTGTGACGCCGAGGTGTCGTTCAGCCCGGAGTTGACCCAACTGTGGCAACTCGACCCGAATTACACCGAACGTCTGGCGCGCAACATCACCCGGTTTACCGGCCCCGGCGCGGCGCCCGGCACCCCGCAGGAAATGGCCCTGGCGAATCAGGTGCTCGATCAATGGCGCAACGGTGCCAGCCAGACCCTGTGCGGCGACATCGACCAGAGCGCCCGCGAATCGCGCTACGACCTGGAGTTGCAGGATACCCTCAGCCTGTCCGACAGCCTGCGTCTGGTCAGCGGCATGAACTATCGTTACGACCGCGCCGACTCCGAAACCTATTTCAATGGCACGCTGGACGACACCACTTGGCGCGCGTTCGGCCAACTCGAATGGCGCGCCACTGAACACTGGCTGTTACAGGGCGGGGCGATGTTCGAAGACACGCAACTGATCGGCAGCTCGCTGACGCCGCGCTTTGCCGTCAACTATCTGATCAATCCGCGCCATGGCCTGCGCGCGGTGTACTCGGAAGCGATCCGCTCACCGGACATGTTCGAGAACAATGTCAACTGGAGCTATCAGGTCAACAACCTGCGGCCCTCGGCCTACGGACAGTCTTCGGCGCGTTACTTCGTCAAGACGCGCGGCCCGGGCGATCTCGATCAGGAACACATGCGCTCGCGCGAGCTGGGCTACAACGGCTATTTTGCCGAACTCGGCCTGGCACTCGACGTAAAGCTGTTCTACGACGAAATAACCGGGATGATCAGCGAGCCATTGCGCAATAACCAGTACATCGCCAGCAACGCCAACAGCTCACGTTTTCGCGGTACTGAAACCCAGCTCGACTGGCGCGTGAGCCGGGCCGACCGCTTGCGTTTCACTTACGCCTTTGTCGATGCCGAGGCGAGCAATCCGCTGGATCAGCAATTCACCTCACGCAACAGCGGTTCCGCCGGCTGGCTGCGCGACTGGGGCCACGGCTGGAACAGCGCCCTCTTCTATTACGGTGACAACGCGCTCAATGGCTACCGCTTCGAACGCGTCGACACACGCATCGCCAAACGCATCCCGCTGGGCAAGGCACAGTTGCAATTGGCCGGAGTGCTGCAACAGCGCCTCGACCACGAGCCCACCACCTTCGTCGATAACAACTACGACGAACGCCGGGTGATGTACTTCAGCGCCGAGCTGGAGTTCTAGGATGCGCAACGGCCTGTCACGGAAGACGCCAACCCTGGGCCACTGGCTGGCCGGGGTCTGTCTGTTTTTGACCGCGTGGCTGCACGGTGTCGCGGTGCAGGCTGCGGACATTCTGCTGACCGGCGCCGAGGAAAGTCCTGGCGTGCAAGCGTTCGTACAGGCATTGAGCGAATTGCGTCCGACCGACAACGTGCGTTTCCAGCCGCTGGCCAGTCTGCCGGCACCGGGTAAACTGCCGGCCAGCCTGCGCCTGATCCTGCTCGATCTGCCGAGTCTCGACTGGCGCCTGCAAGATTCCAAAGGCCCGGCAACGCTGGTGTTGCGCATCAGCCGCCTGCAGGCCCGCCAGCGCTTTGGTGACGCCGAACCTGCGCACTTGAGCCTGCTGTGGAGCGATCCGCCGCTGAGTCGGCAACTGCAATTGATCCGAAGGATTTTGCCGCAGGCACGGCGGGTCGGTGTGCTGTTTGATCAGCACAGCGAGTTTCTGCTGAAAGAACTGAATCTGGCCGCACAACCGCTGAATCTGCAAATCGTCAGCCAGCGCTGGGACAACACCCTCGACAGTCGTCCGCTGCAAGCCGTGCTGAAAAACAGCGACGTGTTGCTGGGCCTCGACGATCCCGATCTGTACAACCCGAAGACCGCGAAAAACCTCTTGCTCAGCAGCTACTCGCGGCAAGTCGCGCTGGTCGGCCCCAACGTCGCCTTCGTCCGTGCCGGCAGTCTGGCCAGCAGCTACAGCGATCAGAACGACTGGCTGGCGATCCTCGATCAATTGCTCGACCAGCCCTCGACTACATGGCCGCGATCGCTCTACCCCGCACGTTTTAACGTTTCAAGTAATGCGCAGGTGGCTCGTTCACTAGGTATCGAACCGCTGAATGATGCGTCTGTCGCCAGAGCGCTGGCTGAAGGAGAACGCCGCCCATGAGTTTCCGTCGCCGTTGGGACATCAACACCCGCACTCAGTTGATCAGCCTGGGCCCGGCGTTGTTGCTGACCTTGCTGTTGATCAGCTTCTTCACCTTTGTGCGCATCCAGGATTTGCGCCAGGAACTGAATCACACCGGCCAACTGATCGCCAACCAACTTGCGCCCGCCACCGAGTACGGGGTGATTTCCGGCAACAACGAAGTGCTGGAAAGTCTGCTCAAAGCCACGCTGGCCACGCCCAATGTGCGTTTTCTCGAAGTACAGGACAGCGCCAACCGGATTCTGGTGTACGTCGAGCAACCAGCGGACACGCACAATCGCCCGCATCAGGTCGAAGTGTTTCAGGCGCCGGTACGGCTGCAGCGAATCTCCCTGCACAATGATTTCTTTCAGGACGGCAAAGTCAGCAATGGAGCGGCCGCCGAGGATTATCTGGGACGCGTGATTGTCGGTCTGTCCAACGATGCCTTCAGTCAGCGCCAGCAGGAAATTCTGCTCAAGGCCGGGATTCTGGCGCTGTTCGCCCTGCTCTTCACCTTTGTCCTGGCGCGGCGTCTGGCCGGCAGCCTGTCGCAGCCGATTCGCGACATCGGCAACGCGGTCAAGGCGATTCAGGACGGCGACTATAAAACCCCGCTGCCGATTGTCGATGACACCGAACTGGGCGCCTTGTCGCAGCACATCAACAACCTCGCCCAGGCGCTGGAGCAGGCCAGCCGCGAACAGCATCAGGCCATGGCGCAATTGATCCAGACCCGCGAAGAAGCGGAAAAGGCCAACAACGCCAAATCCGATTTCCTCGCGATGATGAGCCATGAACTGCGCACCCCCATGAACGGCGTACTGGGCATGCTGCAATTGCTCGAAACCACCGAGATGACCGAGGAGCAGATCGAATATGCCGCCCTCGCGTCGGAGTCCACCGAGCATTTGCTGAAGGTCATCAACGACATTCTCGACTTCTCGCGGATCGAACGTTCGGAACTGGAACTGGAGCACATACCTTTCAACCTCACCGAGCTGATCGGTGCCTGCGCGCAGTCGTTCCAGCACAGTGCGGTGCAACGCGGCCTGGCATTGCACCTGCAAATTCCCGACGACATGCGCGGTTTGCAGGTGCAGGGCGATCCGACACGGATCCGGCAGATTCTGGTCAACCTGGTCGGCAACGCGCTGAAGTTCACCGAACAGGGCCGGGTCAGCATCGAGGCGCAATGGCAATCGCTGGACCACGAGTTGCTGTGGTTCACCTGCTCGGTGCGCGACAGCGGCATTGGTATCTCGTCGGCGAGCCTGGAGCTGATGTTCAACGCCTTCCAGCAGGCCGACAGCTCGATTTCGCGGCGTTACGGCGGCACCGGCCTCGGCCTGCCGATCGCGCGCACCCTCGCTGAACGCATGGGCGGCACCTTGCGCGCGCAGAGCGAGGAAGGTCGCGGTTCGGTGTTCACCCTGGAAATCCCGCTGGCCCTCTATAAGCAGGCGCTGCCGCCACTGGCCGCGCCACGCGCGCTCAACGGCAAGGCCCATGGTGAAGGTCGCAATGTCTTGCTGGTGGAAGACAATCCGGTCAATCAGACCGTTATCGAAGCGATGCTGCGCAGTCTGGGCTTTACTGTCAGCGTCGCCACCGATGGCGCGCAGGCCGTGAGCAGCGCTGCAGACAATGATTTCGAAGTGATTCTGATGGATTGCCGCTTGCCGATCATCGATGGCTACGAAGCCACGCGACAGATCCGGCGCCTGCCGGGACACAGCGAAGTGCCGATCATCGCCCTGACCGCCAACGCCTTGCAGGGTGACCGCGAAACCTGCCTGGCGGCGGGCATGAACGATTATCTGGCGAAGCCGTTCAAACGTAATGATCTGCAGCAGATTCTGCAGCGCTGGGTGTCGTAGTGTGGGCCTTTCGACCATCTGCGACTGGCGTGAAAAGCGAAAGTGCGGCAGTCTTAGGCACCCGAACAAGCCTCAAAAGGGGCTTGAATAAAAATTTCAGTGCACAAGTGTACATTCATGTCCTTGGTGCTGTGACTTTCACCACAACGCAATAGTCTATGAGTAGGCTGCCGGTTCGAGGCATGAACGCGTCGATCGGTCGGGAAGATTTGCCCCACCTGCCGCATGGGATTATTGAGGAGCTCGCATGACCAAACAAAACTCCTTTACTCGGGAAGATCTGCTGCGCTGCAGTCGCGGTGAGCTGTTCGGCCCAGGTAACGCGCAACTGCCCGCCCCGAACATGCTGATGGTGGATCGCATCACCCATATCAGCGAAGAAGGTGGCAAGTACGGCAAAGGTGAATTGGTCGCCGAGCTGGATATCACCCCTGACCTGTGGTTCTTCGCCTGCCATTTCGAAGGCGATCCGGTGATGCCGGGCTGCCTGGGTCTGGATGCCATGTGGCAACTGGTTGGTTTCTTCCTGGGCTGGCAAGGCCTGCCGGGCCGTGGCCGTGCGCTGGGTTCGGGCGAAGTGAAATTCTTCGGTCAGGTGCTGCCGACCGCCAAGAAAGTCACCTACAACATTCAAATCAAGCGCGTCCTCAAGGGCAAGCTGAACCTGGCCATTGCCGACGGTTCGGTGTCTGTTGACGGTCGCGAAATCTACACCGCCGAAGGCCTTCGCGTCGGCGTGTTCACCTCCACTGACAACTTCTAAGGGTTATTCGCATGCGCCGCGTCGTTATCACTGGTCTGGGCATTGTTTCGTGCCTGGGCAATGACAAAGAGACCGTCTCCGCTAACCTGCGTGCAAGCCGCCCTGGCATCCGGTTCAACCCGGAATATGCTGAAATGGGTCTGCGTAGCCAGGTTTCCGGCTCCATCGACCTCAACCTTGAAGAGCTGATCGATCGCAAGATCTATCGCTTTGTCGGCCACGCAGCGGCTTACGCCTACCTGGCCATGAAAGACGCCATTGCTGACTCCGGCCTGACCGAAGAGCAAGTGTCCAACCCGCGTACCGGCCTTGTGGCTGGCTCCGGCGGTGCTTCCACGCTGAACCAGATGGAAGCGCTGGACATCCTGCGCGAGAAAGGCGTGAAACGCGTTGGCCCATACCGTGTAACGCGGACCATGAGCAGCACCGTTTCCGCTTGCCTGGCCACGCCATTCAAGATCAAGGGCCTGAACTACTCCATCGCTTCTGCCTGCGCCACCAGTGCTCACTGCATCGGTACCGCCATGGAACAGATCCAGATGGGCAAGCAGGACATCGTCTTCGCCGGTGGCGGTGAAGAAGAGCACTGGAGCCAGTCGTTCCTGTTCGACGCCATGGGCGCTCTGTCCAGCAAGCGTAACGACACCCCGGAACAGGCTTCCCGTGCCTACGACAAAGACCGTGACGGTTTCGTCATCGCTGGCGGTGGCGGCATGGTCGTGGTTGAAGAGCTGGAACATGCTCTGGCCCGTGGCGCCAAGATCTACGCCGAAATCGTTGGCTACGGCGCAACGTCCGATGGCTACGACATGGTTGCCCCAAGCGGCGAAGGCGCGATCCGCTGCATGCAGATGGCGATGTCCACCGTTGATACCCCGATCGACTACCTGAACACCCACGGCACCTCGACTCCGGTCGGCGACGTCGCGGAAATGAAAGGTGTGCGTGAAGTGTTCGGCGACAAGGCTCCAGCGATCAGCTCGACCAAAAGCCTGTCCGGTCACTCCCTGGGCGCTGCCGGCGTTCACGAAGCGATCTACTGCATGCTGATGATGGAAGGCAACTTCATTGCCGGTTCCGCCAACATCGACGAGCTGGACCCTGAAGTGGCCGATCTGCCGGTGCTGACCAAGACCCGCGAGAACGCCACCATCAACACCGTGATGAGCAACAGCTTCGGCTTCGGCGGCACCAACGCCACGCTGGTACTGAAGCGCTGGGAAGGCAAGTAATTCCCCCCGCTTGAGCCACACACAAAAACGCCCCGACTGGTTCGGGGCGTTTTTTTTCGCCTGCAGAAAACTCACGGCCGACACAAATCCCTTATGTAGGAGCTGCCGAAGGCTGCGATCTTGATCGTTGCCACGCTCTGCGTGGGAATGCAGCCCGTGACGCTCCGCGTCACTGGACGCGGAGCGTCCCTAGAGGCATTCCCACGCGGAGCGTGGGAACGATCAACAGGGGGATTGGGTGTTCTGGAGATGAAACTTCTGTCATGAAACTTAGCGGCCTGCGACCGAATGTCGCGGATTCCGTGGGCTGTAGCACTGTTGCGGTTTTCGCAAAAATACATTGCACAAACTGAGCGTTTACTTAGCAAGCTAACAAATAATATAAAAGAGTCCTGCACACGCCTTGCTGCAGATAACTTGAGATTTGGAGCTAGCAGATGACTGTAAAAGTAACTGAACGCGACGATTCACACATGTCCCACGAAGGCGTAGCCGCCGGTATCCGCATCTGGGATGTGCATCAGCAAGACTTGCTGGTCGGCATGTTTCATAACGAGATCGACGCCCACAACTACAAGGCCGAACTCGAAGTGCAAGAACAGCAGCGGGACTTGAAATCCGCCTGATCCACCACTTTTCATGGTTGCAGCCTGCTCACTCACAGGGTGACAGGCTGCAACAACATCATGATCATCACGCCACGCGAATAGCACTCAGATACAGGTCGTCGTCGATTTCAACCGACGCGACCGCATCGACGATCTTCCCGTCTTCAAGCTTGACCACCTCACATGCCCCCTCCCCCATGCCGTCATTCCTGATCGAGTACTGGACGGCGGTCGGGTGCCGCTTGCGAAAGTCAAAGGGCATGCCGCAAGCAATCAGAAAGTCGATCTTCACCTCGGGAATTTCAACTTCCTTGTCACGCTCCCGCTCTCTGAGCACCGCATAATCGAGGCACACGTTAATGCCGAACGGACATCCCGCAACCAGGCTATTGATAAACAGCCCGTCGTAACCGTCGAAGTAACTGTGTTCCGCGCTGACCGCACTGTAATCCTTGACCTTGATGACAAATTCATCAAACAGTCGGAAAAACCAGAAGCCATCTTCACTGCCAATATGCTGACCAAAATCGATGCCGGACACATAACGCTTCGGCCACATCGACATAAGCGGCATGTCGGCCTCATATTCCTTATTGGTAACGGTCAGCAGATAATTGATGACGTCATAATAACTTTCGTCACCCTCGCCGACTTTGATCAACGTCGCACAACTTCCCGCCAACAATACAATCTTGCCATAGCGTTCCCTGGGCATATCTTTCATTAATGACGAAACGTAAGCGGGCACTTTTTCCAGGTAGACGGTCGTTAGTTCATGCAATTCTTCCTCGCTGTCGACTTCGCGCCAAGGGATATTCCAGAAGAACTCTGGCAGAGTGAAGAAGAGACACTCCGCGCCAGCGTGATCAGCGGCTGCGGCCTTTGCTGCGATCCTGATTTTACGGCGTACGTACTCGACCCGCGCATCCAGTTCGCTGATCACGTAATCGGTAATCGACTGGCCAGGTGCCCGCAACTGAAAAAACTGCGGATTAAAAGTAGGTTGGCGCAACGAAGCAATGCTTAACAACATTAACAATATCCTTATTCATTTAATTTAACTCCATTTATTCTCCCCCACACAAAAATACTTATATAAAAGCGCAACGCACTGCGCATGAGCAGCGCAAAATTTCTACACTCAAAAAGTTAATTTCCGCCAAAAGAAAACCCGCCAATCGTATCGATACGAATCGGCGGGTTCAATATATAAAAATCTTCAAAGTACTAGCAAAAGTGTAAGCCGCTAGAACAATAAAGCGATTACCACATCAGATCATCAGGGATTTGATACGCCGCATACGGATCGTCTTCGGCGTTGACCTCTTCGGTCTGCACGTTGAGCTGGACGATGCGCTGCGGATCACGCTCCTGGATCTTCAGAGCCGCTTCACGCGGGATCACTTCGTAGCCGCCGGCATGGTGCACGATCGCCAGCGAACCGCTGCTGAGCTTGTTGCGCATCAGCGTGTTGACCGAGAGGCGCTTGACCTTCTTGTCGTCGACGAAGTTGTAGTAGTCCTCGGTCGTCAGCTTCGGCAGACGCGAGACCTCGATCAGTTGCTTGACCTGCGCCGCACGCGCCTTGGCATCCGCCTTCTCTTTCTGCTGGCGGTTCAGCTCCTGATCACGCTTGACCTTCTCGGCCATGGCTTCTTGAGCGGCGCGCTGTTGCGAGTCATCCAGTTCGACCTGACCTTTGTGGGCCAGGCGTTGCTGCTTCTGCTTGTCTTTGCTGACCTGCTTGGCCTGCTTTTGGTTGACCAGACCTGCTTTGAGCAACTGGTCGCGAAGGGAAATACTCATCGGGCTTACTCACTAGGGCAGTTGCTCAGCCGCAGCTGGGCGCATTCTTTTCCTGACGTTTGGCTTCGCCCCACAGGGCGTCCAACTCTTCGAGGGTGCAATCTTCTATGGGACGGTGGGTGTCGCGCAATGCCTGTTCGATAAAACGGAAACGTCTTTCAAACTTGCCGTTGGCGCCACGCAGTGCGGTTTCCGGATCAACCTTCAGATGCCGGGCCAGATTGACCACGGAAAACAGCAGGTCGCCGATCTCGTCAGCCACAGCGACCGGATCGTTTTCAGCCATCGCTTCGAGCACTTCATCGAGCTCTTCGCGCACCTTGTCGAGCACCGGCAAGGCGTGCGGCCAGTCGAAACCGACCTGCCCGGCACGCTTCTGCAACTTGGCTGAACGGGATAATGCCGGCAACGTTGCCGGCACATCATCGAGCAGTGACAGTTGCTCGGGCGCGGCGGATTTCTCCGCGCGCTCTTCGGCCTTGATCTCTTCCCAACGCTGCTTGACCTGTTCTTCGGTCAAGCGCGGTACATCCAGTGGCGCGTAAAGATCGCCAGTGGGGAACACGTGCGGATGACGACGGATCAGTTTGCGGGTGATGCTGTCGATCACCCCGGCAAATTCGAAGCGCCCTTCTTCCCGCGCCAGCTGGCTGTAATACACCACCTGGAACAGTAGATCACCGAGTTCACCCTGCAAATGATCGAAGTCGCCGCGCTCGATGGCATCGGCCACTTCGTAGGCTTCTTCGAGGGTGTGCGGGACGATGGTCGCGTAGGTTTGCTTGATGTCCCACGGGCAACCGAACTGCGGATCGCGCAGACGGTTCATCAGATGGAGCAGGTCTTCAAGGCTGTACATAAAAATCTCACTCAACCCTTTCTGCGATCTTGATCGTTCCCACGCTCTGCGTGGGAATGCAGCCCGTGACGCTCCGCGTCACTGGACGCAGAGCGTCCCTTGAGGCGTTCCCACGCGGAGCGTGGGAACGATCAATCGAAGTCATCTTCAAGGGGTACGGTTACGCCGCGTTTCGATGATGTTCGGCAACTGCGATATACGCCCGAGCAATCGCCCCAGTGCATCCAAACCCGGAATCTCGATGGTCAGGGACATCAGCGCGGTGTTGTCTTCCTTGTTCGAGCGGGTGTTGACCGCCAGCACGTTGATGCGCTCGTTGAGCAGCACCTGCGAGACATCACGCAGCAGACCGGAACGGTCGTAGGCGCGGATGACGATGTCGACCGGATAAGTGAGCACCGGCACCGGCCCCCAACTGACCTGAATGATCCGCTCCGGCTCACGCCCGCCCAGCTGCAGCACCGAGGCGCAGTCCTGACGGTGAATGCTCACGCCACGGCCCTGGGTGATGTAACCGACAATCGCGTCGCCCGGCAGTGGCTGGCAGCAGCCGGCCATCTGCGTCATCAGGTTGCCGACGCCCTGGATCTGAATGTCGCCGCGCTTGCCCGGTTTGTACCCCGTAGCCTTGCGCGGGATCAGTTCCAGCTGTTCGTTGCCGCGTTCCGGCTCGACCAGTTGCTGCGCGAGGTTGACCAGTTGCGCCAGACGCAAGTCGCCGGCACCGAGGGCGGCGAACATGTCCTCGGCGGTTTTCATGTTGGCCTTGTCGGCCAGCTTGTCGAAATCCACCGCCGGCAGACCGAGGCGCGTCAGTTCGCGTTCGATCAGGGTTTTACCGGCGGCAACGTTCTGGTCGCGCGCCTGCAACTTGAACCAGTGGACGATCTTCGCCCGCGCCCGCGAGGTGGTGACGTAACCGAGGTTCGAGTTCAGCCAGTCGCGGCTTGGCGTACCGTGCTTGCTGGTGATGATCTCGACCTGCTCACCGGTCTGCAGGCTGTAGTTGAGCGGCACGATGCGGCCGTTGATCTTCGCGCCACGGCAGTTGTGGCCGATCTCGGTGTGCACGCGGTAGGCGAAGTCCAGCGGCGTCGCGCCTTTCGGCAAGTCGATGGCGTGACCGTCGGGAGTGAAGATGTAGACCCGATCCGGCTCGATATCGACGCGCAGCTGTTCCGCCAGACCACCGATATCGCCCAGCTCTTCGTGCCACTCGAGGACCTGACGCAGCCAGGAGATTTTCTCTTCGTAGTGATTCGAACCGGATTTGACGTCGGTGCCCTTGTAGCGCCAGTGCGCGCAGACGCCGAGTTCGGCTTCTTCGTGCATCGAGTGCGTACGAATCTGCACCTCAAGCACTTTACCCTCAGGGCCGATTACCGCCGTGTGCAGCGAGCGGTAGCCGTTCTCTTTCGGGTTGGCGATGTAGTCGTCGAATTCTTTCGGGATGTGCCGCCACAGGGTGTGGACGATGCCCAGCGCGGTGTAGCAGTCGCGCATTTCCGGGACCAGCACGCGCACCGCACGCACGTCGTAGATCTGACTGAATTCCAGACCCTTGCGCTGCATTTTGCGCCAGATCGAATAGATGTGTTTGGCCCGGCCGCTGATGTCGGCATCAACCCCGGTGGCCTGCAATTCGTCCTTGAGCTGGGTCATCACGTCGGCGATGAACCGCTCACGATCGAGCCGTCGCTCGTGGAGCAACTTGGCGATCTGCTTGTATTGATCCGGCTCCAGGTAACGGAAGGACAAGTCCTCCAGTTCCCATTTGATATGACCGATGCCGAGCCGGTGCGCGAGCGGCGCATAGATGTCGAAGACTTCCCGGGCGACACGGTTACGCTTCTCGTCGTCAGCGGTTTTCACCGCACGGATCGCGCAGGTGCGTTCAGCGAGTTTGATCAGTGCGACACGCACGTCGTCGACCATCGCCACGAGCATCTTGCGCAGGTTCTCGACCTGCCCTTGCGTGCCCATGACCATCGACTGACGCGGGCTGAGGCTGTCACTGATAGCCGCCATGCGCTGCACGCCGTCGATCAGCTTGGCCACCACCGGACCGAAGCGCTGGCCGACGGCCGCGAGTTCGATCTGGCCCTCGCGTACGCCGCGATACAGAACCGCCGCGACCAGCGAATCCTGATCGAGCTTGAGGTCGGCGAGGATCTCGGCGATTTCCAGACCGGTACTGAAACTGCCCGAGCCTTCGGCCCACAGATTCTTCTTGGCATTGGACTGTTGTTCGGCCTCGCGAGCGAACTCGCAGGCTTCTTTCAAGGCTTCGCGATCCAGTGCCAGATCGACACTGACCGCGTGATCGAGCCAAGCCTCGAGATTGATACTGCCGTCAGTGTTGATCGGCTGGTGTGCTCTCACCTGTACCATCTTGCTTTACCTTCCCTACGACGCAGATTCAATGCGTCAAATCGCTGACCTTCAGTGTCCGTTTGCGCTCGCGGGGCTAATGCGAGCGCTGCGCGGACAGATCAGACGGATTCAGACGAGCCATCCTGGCTCGCTTCAAATAACGCCATGGCCTCGACATGTGCCGTCTGAGGAAACATATCGAGAATCCCGGCACGTTTTAACCGGTAGCCCTGCTTGATCAATTCGACCGTATCGCGCGCCAGCGTTGCCGGGTTGCACGACACATACACCAACCGCTTCGCGCCCAGGGTCGCGAGCTTGCGCACCACCTCGAAAGCACCGTCACGCGGTGGGTCCAAGAGTACCGCAGAAAAGCCGTTTCCGATCCATTGGGCATCGCTCAAAGGCTGGGATAAATCGGCTTGAAAAAACTTTGTGTTATGCAAATTGTTACTAGCGGCGTTGGCTGCGGCGCGCTCGACCATGGTCTGCACACCCTCGACCGCCACCACTTCGCGCACGGCTTTGGCCAACGGCAAAGCGAAGTTGCCCAAGCCGCAGAACAGATCCAGCACGCGCTCCTCGCTACGTGGTTTCAACCAGTCCAGCGCCTGCGCCACCATCGCTTCGTTGACGCCGGCGTTGACCTGGATAAAGTCGCCCGGCCGATACGCCAGATCGAGATCCCATTGCTCCAGGCGATAGCCCAGCGACTGGCTGGCATCGACCGGTTGCGGTTCGCCTTCGCCATGCAGCCACAATTGCGCTTCATGGAATTGGCAGAAGTCCTTGAGAATCGTCAGATCCGCTTCGGACAACGGCGCCATGTGCCGCAGCAACACCGCCAGCGACGAGCCGCTGAACAGCTCGACATGACCCAGCGCTTGCGGCTTGCTCAACCTACGGAGCATCTCCGGCAAACGGGTCATGATCGGTTGCAAGGGCTGTACCAGCACCGGGCATTCGCTGATCGCGACAATGTCCTGGCTGCCGGCCGCGCGGAAACCGACTTCGAGCTTCTTCGCCTTCATGTCCCAGCGCACCGCGATCCGCGCGCGACGGCGATAGCCGAACTCGGGGCCGGTCAGCGGCGCTGCCCACTCTTCAGGTTCGACACCGGCAACGCGCGACAATTGCTCGGCAAGCATGCGCTGTTTCAGGGCGAGTTGTTCGTCATGGGGCAAATGCTGAACGCTACAACCGCCGCAGCGGCCAGCGTGCTGACACGGTGCCGGGCGACGCAATTCGCTGGCCTTGAACACACGCTCGGTGCGCGCTTCGACCACTTTGCCGTGGGCGCCGAGCACCCGCGCTTCGACCTCCTCACCGGCAAGGGCGCCAAGGACGAACCAGGTTTTGCCTTCGAAAAACGCGATACCGCGACCGTCATTGGCCAGGCGCTCGATAGTCAAACGCTGCTTTTTGCCGGTCGGTATTTGCGGAGCCTTGCTGCCGCCGGTGGGCTGGAAGCGCAGGCCTCTCTCGTGCTTGGCCATCAGTTGGGCGCGTCGAAAATGCCGGTCGACAGATAACGGTCGCCACGGTCACAGATGATCGCGACGATCACCGCGTTCTCAACTTCTTTGGACAGGCGCAGCATCGCTGCCACCGCACCGCCCGAGGACACGCCACAGAAGATGCCTTCTTCGCGGGCCAGACGACGGGTGACGTCCTCGGCCTCGCTTTGTGCCATGTCGACGATGCGATCAACGCGGTCGGCCTGATAAATCTTCGGCAGGTATTCCTGCGGCCAGCGGCGGATACCGGGAATGGCCGAGCCTTCCATCGGTTGCAGACCGACGATCTGCACGCTGTCGCTCTGCTCTTTCAAGTAGCGCGAAACGCCCATGATGGTGCCGGTGGTGCCCATCGAACTGACGAAGTGAGTGATGGTGCCCTGGGTCTGACGCCAGATTTCCGGGCCGGTGGTGGTGTAGTGGGCTTCAGGATTGTCGCCATTGGCGAACTGATCGAGCACCTTGCCACGGCCTTCGGCTTCCATACGCTGCGCCAGATCGCGCGCGCCTTCCATGCCCTCTTCCTGGCTGACCAGAATCAACTCGGCACCGTAGGCGGTCATCGCCGCTTTGCGCTCGGCGCTGGAGTTGTCCGGCATGATCAGGATCATCTTGTAACCCTTGATCGCGGCAGCCATGGCCAGGGCGATCCCGGTGTTGCCCGAGGTCGCTTCGATCAGCGTATCGCCGGCATGGATCTGCCCGCGCAATTCGGCCCGGGTGATCATCGACAGCGCCGGCCGGTCCTTGACCGAACCCGCCGGGTTATTCCCTTCGAGCTTGAGCAATAGGGTGTTGCTGGTAGCACCGGGCAGGCGCTGCAAACGCACCAGCGGAGTGTTGCCGACGCAATCGGCGATGGTTGGGTACTGCAAGGTCATGGCGTATTCGCAATCCAGACGTGCGGGGGCGCCTATCATACCGGCAAACCCGCGCAGGCCATATCACGCAAAGTGCGGTGCTTATGGTTTATAGGAATAAGCAAAC
The DNA here is from genome assembly GCF_044748825.1 of Pseudomonas sp. NPDC089741. Classification (NCBI taxonomy): domain Bacteria; kingdom Pseudomonadati; phylum Pseudomonadota; class Gammaproteobacteria; order Pseudomonadales; family Pseudomonadaceae; genus Pseudomonas; species Pseudomonas sp. NPDC089741. The sequence goes on from NZ_JBIVGT010000018.1 coordinate 61,633, forward strand.
AAAAGTCGCGCCAGTGGTGCGACTTTTGATGTGTACCTTTGAAGTTCTATGTAATGCAGATGGCCTCTTCGCGAGCAAGCCCGCTCCCACAGGGGACGGTATCGCTCAAAAAAAAGTGTCAGCAGTGCTGACACTATTTTCAGTGTTGCTCACACGATCTGCGGTGTACGCAAATCCAATGTGGGAGCGGGCTCGCTCGCGAAAGCGTCTGTCGCTGCACCGCAATCCTCCGCCAATAACCGCAAATTCAGCCGCAACCCCGCCCCGCCATTCTCCGCCCAAATGCTCCCACCCTGGCGCTGCACGGCATTGCGCGCAATGCTCAGCCCCAAGCCAAACCCGCCGTCGCCAGGCCGCGAGCCGTCGAGACGGGTGAACGGCAAAAAGATTCGCTCCAGCTCCGTTTCCGCTACGCCGCCGCCCTGGTCTTCCAGCCACAGTTGCCAGTAATCACCATCGCGGCGCCCGTCGAGCCGGACGAAGCCGCCTTCCGGCGAATGACGAATGGCATTGCGCAAAATGTTTTCCAGCGCTTGCGCCAAAGTATTCAGATTGCCGCGCACCCAGCACGACGCTTCCACCGAGCACTGCAAGCGCTGGCTCGGCCAGCCGCTTTCGTAACAGGCATTGTCCGTAAGCATTTCCCACAGCGCCTGAACTTCGATCGCCTCGTCGGGAAGTGGCGTGCGGTCGGTGTCGAGCCAGGCCAGTTGCAGGGTTTCCTCGACCAACCGCTGCATGCCGTCGACTTCCCGGCCGATGCGCTCGCGCAATTGTGCCAGGCCTTGTTCACTTTCGCTGGCCACGCGCAAGCGGCTCAGCGGCGTGCGCAATTCGTGGGACAGGTCACGCAGTAATTGTTGTTGCAGGGCGACGGTCGATTGCAGGCGCTCGGACATCGAGTCGAACGCCCGGGCCAGTTCACCGAGTTCATCCGGGCGCTGGGTAATGCCGCTCGACAGCCGCACATTCAGTTGATCGGCGCGCCAGGCATTGGCCTGTTCGCGCAGGTTGTTCAACGGCACCACCAACAGACGATAGAGACCGACGCACAACAAAAACGTGAACAGCCCAGGAATCACCCCGTTGGTGATCACGCGCCAGAACAGGCGATATTTACCCGGCAAAAAACGCTCGGGCAATTCGATCACCAGACTGCCGGCGGAAGGATCTTTGGGGAACGGAATGCGCAACCACGGCCGTCCCTGTTTGTGAATCGGCCAATCGAGCCCGCGCAAAAAGGTCAGGTGCTGGATTTCCTGTTCGCTCAGCGGATCACTGCCCAGCGATTGCAAATTGCCGCCGATCACCCCAACCCAACTGGCTTCGCGCAACTCCATGCTCTGCAACCAGTCATCAATTCCATTGCGCCCACCGCGCTGCCATGCACGCTCGGCCTCGCCGGCATAACGCGCCAGCGTGCCGCGCGCCTCGTCGGAGAGGAACTGATTGCGCTCCTCCATATAACGGCCCCACGACCAGCTCAGCCAGATCATCAGCAGGCAGAACGCGACCAGCAAACAGGCGAGTTTCCAGAACAGCGAATGCCGCCCCGGCAGTTCAGACAGTTTCATCGGCAGCGCTCAAGACGTAGCCCTTGCCCCACACCGTGCGCACTTCCCGCTCGGTGTAACCGATGGCTTTGAGTTTGCGGCGAATCTGGCTGATGTGCATGTCGAGGCTGCGATCATGCGCGGCATAACCGCGTTGCAGGACATGCTGATAAAGGAAGGCTTTGCTTAGCACTTCCTCGTCATTGCGATTGAGCGTTTCCAGCAGACGGAATTCGCTGCGAGTCAGCCCGGCCGATAGATCGCGAAAGAATACGTCGCACTGTTCATCGTCGAAGCGCAGCGTGCCTGTCGCCACAGTCGGGGCAGTGGCAGACGGCCGACGATCAAGCGCCACTCGCCGCAGGATCGCTTCGATGCGCACGTGCAGTTCAGCCATGCTGAACGGCTTGGGCAGATAATCGTCGGCGCCAAGGCGGAAGCCGCTGATGCGATCCGCCTCGGCGCCGAGGGCCGACATCAGCAGCACCGGCGTTGAATGACTCTGCCGCAACTGCGTCAATACGTTCAAACCGTCCATGCCCGGCAACAGAATATCCATCAGCACTACATCGAACGGCTGGCGCCTGGCGATGCTCAGGCCTTCCTGACCGTTCTGGCACCAGGTCACCTGAAACCCGCTGCGACCAAGATGCTCGTGCACATAGGCGCCGAGCACCGGATCGTCTTCGATGGAAAGTATGTGTGGCTGGCCAGCGGAAACAGGAGTCATGAGTATCTGCAAGTAATTCTCAGTTGAGAGTGATTATTCAAGATTGCCGGGCATCGGGCAACCCAAGGTTGACCCAACAGACAAACGCACACCTGCGCCCTGACCCACCGCGAGCGCATTTTTCCGGAGATTGCCCGCGAGCAAATCGCTACACTGCGCCAATGTCGCGTGCCGGATGCACGTATGAGTCAACAGTTCAGCGGGATGCAGGAGATAGGTGTGCTCAAGAAACTGGGAATCAAAGGTCGTGTGTTATTGCTGACCTTGTTGCCGACCAGCCTGATGGCGCTGGTGCTGGGTGGATATTTCACCTGGGCGCAACAGTCCGACTTGCAGACCCAGTTGATGCAGCGCGGCGAAATGATCGCTGAGCAACTGGCGCCGCTGGTGGCGCCTGCGATGGGCCATGGCAACAATGAGCTGCTCGAACGCATCGCCACGCAATCCCTCGAACAACCGGACGTGCGCGCCGTCACGTTTCTTGCGCCGGATCGCTCGCCGCTGGCCCACGCCGGCCCGACCATGCTCAATCAGGCACCGAGTGGCGACAGCGCGCGATTGCAACGGCGCAGCGGCAATGACGCGACTCGCTACCTGATGCCGGTGTTCGGCAAGCACCGCAATCTTGCCGGTGAACTGATCCCGGAAGAATCCGATCGCCTGCTCGGCTGGGTCGAACTGGAGCTGTCGCACAACGGCATGTTGCTGCGCGGTTACCGCAGCCTGTTTGCCAGCCTGTTGCTGATCGCCGCTGGTCTTGCCGGGGCGGCGTTGCTCGCGTTACGCATGGGCCGCACCATCAACCGCCCGCTGAGCCAGATCAAACAAGCCGTCGCGCAACTCAAGGACGGCCACCTCGAAACCCGTCTGCCGCCGCTCGGCAGCCAGGAGCTGGATGAGCTGGCGTCGGGCATCAACCGCATGGCCGGAACGTTGCAGAACGCTCGCGAAGAACTGCAGCACAGCGTCGATCAGGCCACCGAAGACGTCCGGCAGAATCTGGAAACCATCGAGATCCAGAACATCGAACTGGACCTGGCGCGCAAAGAGGCGCTGGAAGCCAGCCGGATCAAATCCGAATTCCTCGCCAACATGAGCCACGAGATCCGTACGCCGCTCAACGGCATTCTCGGTTTCACCCATCTCTTGCAGAAAAGCGAGCTGACCCCGCGCCAGCTCGACTATCTGGGCACCATCGAAAAGTCCGCCGACAGTTTGTTGGGGATCATCAACGAGATCCTCGACTTCTCGAAAATCGAGGCCGGTAAATTGGTGCTCGACCATATTCCGTTCAACCTGCGTGATTTGCTGCAGGACACCCTGACCATTCTTGCGCCCGCCGCGCACGCCAAACAGCTGGAACTGGTCAGCCTGGTCTATCGCGACACGCCGCTGTCGCTGGTCGGTGATCCGCTGCGCCTCAAGCAGATCCTCACCAACCTGGTCAGCAACGCGATCAAGTTCACCCGCGAAGGCACCATCGTTGCCCGCGCGATGCTCGAAGAAGACCACGAAGACAGCGTGCAATTGCGCATCAGCATTCAGGACACCGGCATCGGTCTGTCCAGTCAGGATGTCCGCGCGTTGTTCCAGGCTTTCAGTCAGGCCGATAATTCGTTATCGCGCCAACCGGGTGGCACCGGCCTCGGGTTGGTGATTTCCAAGCGCCTGATCGAGCAGATGGGCGGCGAAATCGGCGTCGACAGCACGCCGGGCGAGGGCTCCGAATTCTGGATCAGCCTGAGCCTGCCGAAGACCCGCGACGATGCCGAAGACCTGCCTTCGGCGCCGCTGCTCGGACGCCGCGTGGCGGTGCTGGAAAACCACGAACTGGCGCGCCAGGCCTTGCAGCATCAACTGGAAGACTGCGGCCTCGACGTCACCACCTTCAACACCCTCGAAAGCCTGACCAACGGCGTCACCGCTGCGCATCAGACCGATCAGGCGATTGATCTGGCGGTGCTTGGCATCACCAGCAACGACATGCTCCCGGAACGTTTGAACCAGCACATCTGGGACCTCGAACACCTCGGCTGCAAAGTGCTGGTGCTGTGCCCGACCACCGAGCAGACGCTGTTCCATCTGTCGGTGCCGAACCCGCACAGCCAGCTCCAGGCCAAACCGGCGTGCACGCGCAAATTGCGCCGCGCGCTGTCGGATCTGGCCAACCCGCGCCAGCCGCGCAATGAGCCCGGCGAACCGCTGTCGAGCCGTGCACCGAAAGTACTTTGCGTCGACGACAACCCGGCCAACCTGCTGCTGGTGCAAACCCTGCTCGAAGACATGGGCGCCAAGGTTCTCGCCGTGGAAAGCGGTTACGCCGCCGTCAAAGCGGTGCAGAGCGAATCTTTCGATCTGGTGCTGATGGACGTGCAGATGCCGGGCATGGACGGCCGCCAGAGCACCGAAACCATCCGCCAGTGGGAAAGCGAACGACATTGCACACCGCTGCCGATTGTCGCCCTCACCGCCCACGCCATGGCCAACGAAAAACGCGCGCTGCTGCAAAGCGGCATGGACGATTACCTGACCAAGCCGATCAGTGAACGGCAACTGGCGCAGGTGGTGCTGAAGTGGACCGGGCTGGCCCTGCGCAATCAAGGCCCGGAGCGCAGCAGCGACAGCGCCTTGGGCAATCATGAATTGCCGGTGCTCGATCACGAAGAAGGTTTGCGTCTTGCTGCCGGCAAGGCCGATCTGGCGGCGGACATGCTGGCGATGCTGCTCGCCTCCCTGGAAGCCGATCGCGAAGCCATCCGCACGGCACGCGACAATCACGACCAGAATGCCCTGCTCGAACGCGTTCATCGCCTGCACGGCGCGACACGTTACTGTGGCGTGCCGCAGTTGCGCGCCGCCTGCCAACGCAGTGAAACCCTGCTCAAACAGGATGATCCGAAAGCGTTGATGGCGCTCGACGAACTGGAGCGGGCAATCAATCGTCTGGCCACGCAGGCGAAGATCAGCGCCTGATCCACGGCAATGCCGGCAACGCTGCCGGACGCTACAGTTGTCGCGGGTGATGGGTGCCCGCGTCGATGCTCCAGGAGGATTTCATGCGCACGATCGTTTTCAGCAGCCAGACCTACGACCGCGACAGCTTCCTCGGCGCCGCTTGCCCGGCCGGGATCGAACTGCATTTCCAGCCCGCTCGGCTCAGTCTTGACACCGCCGCGCTGGCCGACGGTCATGCAGTGGTTTGCGCGTTTATCAATGATGACCTCAGCGCGCCGGTGCTGGAACGCCTGGCCGCTGGCGGCACGCGCCTGATCGCCCTGCGTTCGGCGGGTTACAACCATGTTGATCTGATCGCGGCAAAACGCCTGGGGCTGGGAGTCGTGCGCGTCCCGGCCTACTCGCCGCATGCCGTGGCCGAACATGCTGTCGCGCTGATTCTGGCGCTCAATCGCCGTTTGCATCGCGCCTATAACCGCACCCGCGAAGGCGACTTCAGCCTGCACGGTCTGACTGGATTCGATCTGGTCGGGAAAACCGTCGGCATCGTCGGCACCGGGCAGATCGGCGCGACGTTCGCCAAAATCATGCACGGCTTTGGCTGCCAGTTGCTCGCTTACGATCCGTATCCGAACCCGGATGTCGTGGCCTTGGGCGCGCGTTATCTGAGCCTGCCCGAACTGCTCGCGCAATCGCGCATCATCAGCTTGCACTGCCCGCTCAACGAGCACAGTAAGCATTTGATCAACCGCGATTCGCTGGCGCACATGCAGCCGGGAGCGATGCTGATCAACACCGGGCGCGGTGGTCTGGTCGACACGCCGGCGCTGATCGATGCGCTGAAAGAGGGACAACTCGGTTATCTGGGACTGGATGTCTACGAGGAGGAGGCGCAGCTGTTTTTCGAGGATCGCTCCGACCTGCCGTTGCAGGACGATGTGCTGGCGCGCTTGCTGACTTTTCCTAACGTGATCATCACTGCGCATCAGGCCTTTCTGACCCATGAAGCATTGGGCGCGATTGCCGCGACCACCCTGCACAACATCGCGACCTGGGCGGCAGGTGCGCCGCAGAACCAGGTCGAGGGCTGATCGCCAGACGGTTTACTTTGGTGACAGCGTCGACGCGAGGATCAACAGCGCCAGCCAGCCAAAGCCGAAAAAGCGCTGCTTCATCGAGTGACCGCTGCGCAGCAGAAACCAGACGAACATCATCGGCAACAGAAACACCATGATCTTCAGCCAGCCCTCTACCGGGCGGCTGCCATCGGCGTTGGCCTGCGCTTGAAACGCTGGTGCCGGTTGCTCGGTTGCCTGCCGGCGCCGACGCCCCACCGCTGCCGGCATGACTTTCGGCAGAGGCTCCGGCGCAGGGGCTGGCGCCACGGCCTCGGGGACTGACTTGTTGCGCGGCAGGCTGCCGAAAGAAATCGTCGAAGACTGAGCCGTTGCCGGTGCCGCGAATTTCTTTGCGTGAGCGATATGCTCGGCCATCGGCGCCCCACAATGAATGCACACCAAGGCTTCGGAGCTGATGCTCCGCTTGCATTCATAACATTCGATCAGCGCCATGTTCCGTTCCTTCAGAGTCGAGGCCGGCAGTTTGCCATGAGCGCCTGTCGATTTGAACCGGATCGAAGGTCGCAAGCGCGCATCATCCTGCAATCGAGCCCGTGCTAGCATGTCGCGCATATTTGGAGGACCCATGGTCGAACACGATTTCCGCTACACCCTGATGAACCCGCAACACACCCTCACCGAATGCCGCGCCCTCGTTCCGGGCCGCTATCAGGTCACCGGCAACGGTGGTTCGATTCGCATCGGTGACGCCCTGCTGGTGACCCTTAAAGGCAGCAAGGACTTGTCCATGCGCCTGACCGTCGAAACCGTCCGCCACCTGATCAACCCGCCGGGCCAATGGACCGCGATGACCACCGGCCCGGTATTCGGCGAACTGGCGATCCACACCTGGCAGGTCAACTGCGACAGCTGCGCCAAAGAGCTGAGCTTTGAATTTGCGGTCGATGCCAAACTGGGCAAAACCGCAGAAAAACCGGCGGCCACTGCGCGCATCGCCGAACTGGGCTGGAACACACTTGGCGACAAGCACCTGTGCCCGAAATGCCAGGAGCCGGCATGATGAAACGCCTTGCCCTGACCGCTTTGGTCAGTGTCGGTCTGGTCGGTTGCGTGGCGGAGCCTGTGCAACTGCAACAGAACCGCAGCTACATTCTGGAGTGGATTGGCGAACGGCCATTGATGGATTACAGCCATCTGACCGTGACCCTCGGCGATGATGGTCGCGCCTACGGCAACGGCGGCTGCAACCACTGGTTCGCGCCGTATACGCTGGACGGTGACAAACTGACCTTCGGCAAGATCGGCAAGACCCGCAAGCTCTGTGCACCAGCGCTGATGGAACAGGAACAACGCTTTCTGCAGGCGCTGGAACATGTCGAGCGCTGGGACATCTCGCCGATCGAGCAGATGCGCTTCTGGCCGGCTGAAGGCAAGCCGCTGCGCTGGTGGCTGGAAGAGGGTTGAACCGCAAAAGATCGCAGCCTTCGGCAGCTCCTACATGGATCGTGTATACCCTGTAGGAGCTGCCGAAGGCTGCGATCTTTTCTTCCACTAACGACCTATTGGGCCGCCTGCAACGCTTCGAGTTTGGCCAGCACTCCCGCCGCCGTCTGTTCGCCCATCAACTGTTCACGCACCTTGCCCTTGTTGTCGATGATGTAGGTCACCGGCAAGGCCTCACTGCGCGGCACGTCAAACAACTCCGCAGGATCCTGCGCCAGCACGGTGAACTTGATGCCGAGTTTTTCGCTGGCCTCCTTCAGTTCCGCACCCTGCACGTTGTCGAAATTGACCCCGAACACCCCGACATTCTTGCTCTTCAGCTCATCCGCCAGATGGTTAAGCTCGGGAATTTCCGTGCGGCACGGGCCACACCATTCGGCCCAGTAGTTGAGCACCACCCATTGCTTGTCCAGACGCTCGGACGCCACTTTCTGGCCGTTCTGGTCGATCCCGTAATCGTTGCCGCAGCCCCCCAGCATCAACGCCCCGATAATCGTCAATGCCGCTGCCAATCGCCGTGTCATGTCGTGTCCCTTGTGAAAATTTGAAAGCGCCTGCGACCCATCGCCTCTGACGGTTCTGGATTGCGCGCTGCACAGTTAGAATAGCCGCCACTTTACGCCAGAAGCGACCCGCCATGACCGATCTGACGCTTTATCACAATCCGCGCTGCTCGAAATCCCGCGGTGCGCTGGAACTTCTTGAAGCCCGCGGCCTGACGCCAAACGTCGTGCGTTACCTCGAAACCCCGCTGAATGCAGCGCAAATCAAGGTCCTGCTGGGCAAACTCGGGATCAGCGCGCGCCAGTTGCTGCGCACTGGAGAAGATGAATACAAAATGCTTCAGCTGGCTGACGACAGCCTCAGCGAAGCGCAATTGATCGACGCCATCGCCGCGCATCCAAAACTGATGGAGCGACCGATTCTCGAAGTCGGCGACAAAGCCGTGATCGGTCGTCCGCCGGAAAATATCCTGGAGTTGCTGCCGTGAGCGCGCCGTACATTCTGGTGCTGTATTACAGCCGCAGCGGCTCGACCAACGAGATGGCGCGGCAGATTGCGCGCGGCGTCGAACAGGCCGGCCTCGAAGCGCGCCTGCGCACCGTACCGGCGATCTCCACCGAGTGCGAAGCGGTAGCGCCAGAGATTCCGGATGAAGGCGCCTTGTACGCCACCCTCGATGACCTGAAGAACTGCGCCGGCCTGGCACTCGGCAGCCCGACACGTTTCGGCAACATGGCGGCGCCGCTGAAATACTTTCTCGATGGCACCAGCAACCTGTGGCTGACCGGCGCTCTGGTCGGCAAACCGGCCGGCGTGTTCACTTCCACCGCCAGCCTGCACGGCGGCCAGGAAACCACTCTGCTGTCGATGATGCTGCCGCTGCTGCACCACGGCATGCTGATCACCGGCCTGCCCTACAGCGAATCGGCGCTGCTGGAAACCCAGGGTGGCGGCACGCCTTATGGCGCCAGTCATCACGCCGGGGCTGACGGTAAAAAAGGTCTGGATCAGCACGAAGTGGCGCTGTGTCGCGCCCTCGGCCTGCGCTTGGCCAAGACTGCGCAAAAACTGGAGGGCTGACAGTGGCGAAGAAGCCGAAGATTTTGCCTTCCGTCGAATGGCTGGCGCCACGCGTCAAGGCCATGCGGGTAATCAGCCTGCTGAGTTTTTTCGCCTTGGCCGGTTTGCTCGCCGCTTATTACCTGGTCTTCGCCGACCTGCACGGCGCGCGGCCGTGGGTGATTCTGCTGGTCGAACTGATCCCGTGGATTGTCCTCGCCCCGGCGATGATCATGGGCAGCGCGCGCGGGCATTCGTGGATGTGTTTTGTGGTGAATCTGTACTTCATCAAAGGCGCACTGGCGGCGTATGACCCGAATCGGCAGTTGTTTGGGGTGCTGGAGATGGTCGCGAGTCTGGCGGTGTTCTGCTCGGCGCTGTTGTATGTGCGGTGGCGGTATCAGTTGAATCGCAAATTGGCTGGCGAGGGCGAAATCGCCGTCGCCTGATGGAAAAGATCGCAGCCTTCGGCAGCTCCTACATTTGGAATGCATTCCCCTGTAGGAGCTGCCGAAGGCTGCGATCTTTTGCTATTCAATGGTTGACGGTGTACGCGAGCATCATCGAAATCTGGCTCATCGCCCGCCCGCCGCTTTGTTCATGCCACTGGTTGAACACGTCCTGCACAATCGCCAGATCACGCTGGCTGGTCGGCACCTTGTCGACGATCTTCTGCGCATTCAGCGCCGCGACCACGTCGTAGCTCGGCACGAATGTGTCCTTGCCGACCATGCGCAAAAAGCGTGGTGCCGACAGCCCGCCGAGTTGATGGCCGTGCTTTTTCAGGTAGGTCCACAAACCGACGATATCGGTCACCGGCCAGTCAGCAATCAGCGCGCCGAAACTGCCTTTGTCCTTCTCGACATCGAGAATGAACTGCGCATTGCGCGGCACACTCTTGAGCTTGCCCAGATGACGGATGATCCGTGCGTCCTGCATCAGGCGTTCGAGATGCTCGGCACTCATCAGCACGACTTTTTCCGGATCGAACTTGAAGAACACTTCTTCGAAGGCCGGCCACTTGGCGTCGACCAGACTGTGCTTGAGGCCGGCACGAAACACGCGCAGGGCAATGGTCGAGAGGTAGCGGTCGTCGCTGATCTTGCGCAGTTGTGCCGGAGTCTTGGGAACGGGCAGATGGGCTTCCAGTTCAGCTGCCGAACCGAAGCGGTTCAGACAGTATTCGTGCAGCCACTTGTAATCGCGCATGCCCTCTCCTATTGAATGAAGCGAAGAAACCAATGTGGGAGCGAGCCTGCTCGCGAAAGCGGTGTGTCATTCAACTGATTTGTTGACTGATACTCCCTCTTCGCGAGCAGGCTCGCTCCCACATTTGAAATGGGTTTACAGATTGACGATGTTGACGAAGCGCGAAGCCGCGGTCTCGTCGATCTTCAGGCTGGTGAAGTCGAACAGGTTACGGTCGGCCAGTTGCGACGGGATGACGTTCTGCAGACTGCGGAAGATGCTTTCAGTTCGACCCGGGGTCTTGCGCTCCCAGTCCTGGAGCATGTCCTTGACCACCTGACGCTGCAGGTTTTCCTGCGAACCGCAGAGGTTGCACGGGATGATCGGGAATTCCTTGAGGTCCGAATACGCCTGGATGTCTTTCTCGTTGCAGTACGCCAGCGGACGGATCACCACGTTGCGGCCGTCATCGGCGCGCAGCTTCGGCGGCATCGCTTTCAGGCTGCCGTTGAAGAACATGTTGAGGAAGAACGTCTCGACGATGTCGTCACGGTGATGACCGAGGGCCATCTTGGTCGCGCCGATTTCGTCGGCGAAGGTGTACAACGTGCCGCGACGCAGGCGCGAGCACAGCGAGCAGGTGGTCTTGCCTTCCGGAATCAATTCCTTGACCACCGAGTAGGTGTCTTTCTCGACGATGTGGTACTCGACGCCCAGCTCTTTCAGATAGGCCGGCAGCACGTGCTCGGGGAAGCCCGGCTGCTTCTGGTCCATGTTCACCGCGACGATCTCGAACTTGATCGGTGCAACCTTCTGCAGGTGCAGCAGCACGTCGAGCATGGTGTAGCTGTCCTTGCCCCCGGACAGGCAGACCATGACCTTGTCGCCGTCTTCGATCATGTTGAAATCGGCGACCGCTTCGCCGGCCAGGCGGCGCAGGCGCTTTTGCAGTTTGTTCTGGTTGACCGTAAGAGTGCCCATGACGCGAAATCCGTGAGGTGTGACGAAAGGCCGGCATTTTACGCAAAAACCCCGAATGCGCGAAGCACCTGTGGCGAGGGGATTTATCCCCGTTGGGTTGCGAAGCAGCCCCAAAACCTGAGAACTCGTATTGCCTGACACTGCGCGGTGAATGGTTTGGCGACTGCTGCGCAGCCGAACGGGGATAAATCCCCTCGCCACAAAAGTATTTCAAGCATCAAAAATGCCTTACCGGCAAGACCCCAAGGCGATTAAGCCCCGTGTTTACAGCGCGATTTGCTCTAAGCCCCTAATACCTGTGCGGGTAAGTCCTTTCTATACTGCGTCATAAGGTCGCACACATCTGAAGACCTGTATTTGCTCGGCCACCTTGGCCCGTAGGCGCTCCGTTGGGGGGCGATGGCAATAACAAGAGGAGTGACTGGCATGATCCATCACGTAGTGGGACTTTTTACCCACCCCGATCAGGAATGGAAGGAAATCCGTGGCGACCAAGAGGAAAGCATCAGCCACATGTACCTGACACACACGCTGATTCTGGCGGCGATTCCCGCTGTCTCGGCGTTCATTGGTACCACACAGGTCGGCTGGGTGATCGGTAGTCGCTCGCCAGTGATGCTCACTGTTGAAAGCGCCGTCTGGATGACCGTCATGTCCTACCTGGCGATGCTCGGCGGCGTCGCGGTGATGGGCGCTTTCGTGCACTGGATGGCGCGCACTTATGACGCCAACCCAAGCCTGGCGCGCTGCGTCGCGTTCGCTACCTACACCGCGACACCATTGTTCGTCGGTGGGCTGGCGGCGCTGTATCCACATATGTGGCTGGGGATGATCGTCGGCACGGCGGCCATCTGTTACACGGTTTATCTGCTGTACGTGGGGCTGCCGACGTTCATGAACATTCCATCGGACGAAGGTTTTCTGTTTTCCAGCTCGGTGCTGGCGGTGGGTCTGGTGGTGCTGGTCGCCATCATGGCGTTTACCGTGATTGTCTGGGGCCTGGGCGTAGGCCCTGTGTATACGAACTGACCGGCCGAGAAAAACCACATCTGCCCATTCAGGCCGCCGCAAGGCGGCCTTCTCGTTTCCGGATGACCATTCGGCAGCTCGACGATTCGCAAGTCCGGGGCGTTGCGGCATACTCATGGTCTCTGGAGATCCATCAAGCATGCCCGAGCAACTCAATACCCGCGTCGAAGACTGTTACCAACTCGCTGAAGCCTTTTTCAAACGTTCCTTCCCACGTCCTGTCGTCAGCCTCAAGCTGCGCGGGCAAAAAGCCGGTGTCGCGCATTTGCACGAGAACCTGCTGCGCTTCAATCCGCAGCTGTACCGGGAAAACACCGAGCATTTCCTCAAGCAGACCGTGGCCCACGAAGTCGCGCACCTGATCGCCCATCAATTGTTCGGCGAGCGCATTCAGCCGCATGGCGAAGAATGGCAATTGATCATGCGCGGGGTGTACGAACTGCCGCCGGATCGCTGCCACACCTACGCAATCAAGCGCCGCAGCGTGACGCGCTATATCTACAAATGCCCGTGCGCGGACAGTGATTTTCCCTTTTCGGCGCAGCGCCATGGACTGGTGCGGCAGGGACGGCGGTATTTGTGTCGTAGTTGCCGCAATACCTTGGTCTTTAGTGGTGAGATGCGGGTGGAATAAAGATCAAAAGATCGCAGCCTTCGGCAGCTCCTACATGAGATTGCATACCCCTGTAGGAGCTGCCGAAGGCTGCGATCTTTTGCATCTACCCCACCACTTTTGCCGCACGCAATTCAGCAACCCGCTCAACACTAAATCCTAACTCTGCCAACACCTCATCCGTATGCTGCCCCAACACCGCCCCGACATGCCGTGGCGCCGGTAACTCCTCGGAAAATTTCAACGGACACGCCATCTGCGCCTGCGTCGTGCCATCCCCGCGCGGCACTTGCGTCACCAGTTCACGCGCCTGCAATTGCGGATGGCGCACGGCCTCACTCAAATTCAACACCGGCTCGACACACGCATCGATCCCGGCAAACATCTCGCACAGTTCAGCAAAGTCATGCCGTTCAAACTCGATCTTCAACGCCTCCTTCAGCGCCCGCTGTTGCTCAGGTTTCGGCGACAACCCTTGCGCCGCCAATTCCGGCCGACCGAGCGTGGCACACAGCTGTTGCATGAACGCCGGCTCCAGGCTGCCGACAGACATCCAGCGGCCATCCCGCGAACGGTAATAATCGTAGAAGCTGCCGCCATTGAGCATCTGGTCTTCCCAGCCAGGCTCCGCGCCGCAGGCTAGATAGCCGGCGCCGGCCATGGCATTCAGACTGAACGCGCAGTCGGTCATGCTCACGTCCAGATGCGTGCCCTGCCCGGTTTGCTGACGCGCAATCACTGCCGCTAGCAAGCCGATCACGCCGTGCAACGAACCACCGGCAACATCCGCCACCTGCATGCCCAAAGGCAACGGCCCACTGTCGGCGCGGCCGGTGTAACTGGAGAGGCCCGCCAGCGCCAGATAGTTGATGTCATGCCCGGCGCGATCCTTGTACGGGCCGGTCTGCCCATAGCCGGTGATCGACACGTAAATCAGCTTCGGGTTGATCGCCTTCAGCGCCTCATACCCCAGGCCCAATCGCTCCATTACCCCGGGGCGAAACTGTTCCAGGACGATGTCGTAATCAGCGAGCAACTGCTTGACCACTGCCAGCGCCTCGGGCTGTTTCAGGTCCAGCGCCAGGCTGCGCTTGTTGCGATTGAGGTAGGCGTGACTGGCCGATATCCCGCCATCGTGCGGCGGCAACACGCGCAACAAATCCATGCGCGTCGGCGATTCGATGCGCAGCACGTCGGCGCCCATGTCCGCCAGCAACAGCGAAGCGAACGGCCCCGGCAACAGGGTCGAAAAATCGAGGATCTTCAGTGAGGCCAGCGGTGCGGACATGGGCAAACTCCTTGAGCGATGCAAGCAGCCTAGGCAGCCGTGCCGCATACAGCAATCACCCGATGTGTCAGCAACAGTGACCGTAACGCTCAAATCGCAGGCAATAAAAAACCCTGTGGTGAGGGGATTTATCCCCGTTGGACTGCGCAGCAGGCCCCTTCTCTTATCTTCAGAAGGGGCCGCTTCGCGACCCAACGGGGATAAATCCCCTCGCCACAAGGGCTTTTTTACTTACTTGACGCTGCTCGGAGTTGGGCCTTCAGCCACACCCAGGTCATCTTCCGGACGGGTATCAGCAATACCGCGACCGCCCGAGGCCAGCTCGGCTTGCAGCGTGTCGGTGTCCAGCTCTTTCACCCACTTGGCAACCACGATGGTCGCAACGGCGTTGCCCACCAGGTTGGTCAGTGCGCGTGCTTCGGACATGAAGCGGTCGATACCGAGGATCAGCGCCAGACCGGCCACCGGCAGGTGACCTACCGCCGACAGGGTCGCTGCCAGCACGATGAAGCCCGAACCGGTGACACCGGCTGCGCCTTTGGAGGACAGCAACAACACCACCAGCAGCGTGATCTGGTGAGTGATGTCCATGTGCGTGTCAGTTGCCTGAGCAATGAACACGGCGGCCATGGTCAGGTAGATCGCGGTACCGTCGAGGTTGAACGAGTAACCGGTCGGGATCACCAGACCCACTACCGATTTCTTCGCGCCCAGACGCTCCATCTTGATCAGCATGCGTGGCAGCACCGATTCCGACGACGAGGTGCCGAGGACGATCAGCAGTTCTTCACGGATGTAACGGATCATCTTCAGCACGCTGAAACCGTGCATGCGCGCAATACCGCCAAGCACGATCAGCACGAACAACAGGCACGTGATGTAGAAGCAGATCATCAGTTGACCCAGCTGCACCAGCGAGCCGACACCGTAGGCACCGATGGTGAAGGCCATGGCACCGAAGGCACCGATTGGCGCGAGCTTCATGATCATGTTGATGATGTTGAACATCACGTGGGCGAAGCGATCGATGAAGTCGAGGATCGGCTTGCCGTAAGCACCCAGGCGATGCAGGGCGAAACCGAAGATCACCGAGAACATCAGCACTTGCAGGATGTCACCGGTGGCGAACGCGCCGACGATGGTGGTCGGGATCACGTTGAGCAGGAAACCGACCACGCTTTGGTCAGCACCAGCCGCTACATAAGAAGCGACTTTCGAAGCGTCAAGGGTGGCGACGTCGATGTGCATGCCGGCGCCCGGTTGCACAACGTTGACCACAACCAGACCGACCAGCAGCGCGATGGTCGAAACGATTTCGAAATACAGGAGTGCGTAGCCGCCGGTCTTGCCGACCGACTTCATGCTTTGCATGCCGGCGATGCCGCTGACCACGGTGCAGAAAATGATCGGGGCGATGATCATTTTGATCAGTTTGATGAACCCGTCACCCAGCGGCTTTACGGCCACACCGAACTGCGGGTAGTAGTGACCGAGCGCGATACCGATAACGATTGCGACGATCACCTGTAAATACAGGGATTTGTACAGTGGCTGACGAGTCGTCATTGCAAGTTTCCTCAAGAGTCCCGCGTAGCAACATCCATCTGTTGGCCGCGAAACCTGAATTGCGAACCCTCCTGCACTGGAGGGATTTGTTGTTGGAGCGGCGCTGTCCGGACAGGATCAACGCACGCTTCTGTCGCTCATATCGCAAACGCCGTGCCACTTTGGTGCATTTCGCTGCAAGCCTTTTGATATCAGGGGCTGCAGGTTCTTTTCCGTCACCCACTGGTGACTTGAGTGTGGCGGATTTCCGCCAAGTTGCTTGATCTCGTCCTACAATTTGGCGGAAATCCGCCTTGTTGCGCCCTGTCACCCCCGGCTACCATCCAGCGCCTGAGGAAGGATCTGCCGCTTATGCGCGAACGCACCATTGCCAGTCATTTCGCCCGTGCTGCCCTCGGTGGCGCGCGGCGCCTGCAGTTCGACTACTCGGAGTTGCTGGTGCAACTGGGCATCAGCCCGGAGTTGCTTGACGAGCCGCGTGCGCGCCTCGCTCCGGAACAATTCACCCGCTTGATCCAGGGCCTGTGGCTGGCGCTGGACGACGAGTATCTGGGTTTCGGCAATGCACCGAGCAAACCCGGCAGCTTCGCGATGATGTGCCACGCCTCGATTCACTGCCGCAATCTGGAGAAGGCACTGCAACGCGGTTTATTGTTTTATAGCCTATTCCCCGCAGCCCCGCGCCTGACCCTGAGCCGCGAAGACGAATGGGTGCGTTTGAGCCTCGACGATTCGCCATTGTGGGATCCGGATCACTTTTTGACGGAAAGCCTGCTGGTGATCTGGCATCGCCTCGGCAGTTGGCTGATCGGCCAGCGGATTCGCCTCGAACAGGCGACATTCAGTTACCCGCGCCCGGAGCATGGCGCCGAGTACGATCTGCTGTTCCCCTGCCCGACGACCTTCGGCACCGAACAGAGCAGCCTGCTGTTTCACAGTCGTTACCTGCATATGCCGTTGTTGCAGGATGAACGCACGCTCAAACACTTCCTCGAACGCTCGCCCGCCGACCTGCTCTCACGCCCGGACGACGGCGACAGCCTGAGCAGTCGCCTGCGCCGTTTGCTCAGCCGCGACAGTGCGCGCTGGCCGGATCTGGAAGCGGTCGCGGCGCATATGCACATCAGCCCGCAGACGCTGCGCCGGCATTTGCGCGAGGAAGGCACGAGTTTTCAGGAGTTGAAGGATCAGCTGCGGCGGGATATCGCCATCTACCATCTGGGGCGGGCGGATCTGTCGTTGCAACAGATTGCCGAGCAGTTGGGGTTCTCTGAACCGTCGGCGTTTCACCGGGCGTTCAAGAAGTGGACGGGGCTGACGCCGGGGGCTTATCGGGCGCAGGAGCAGTGAGGCATTTTTGAAGCTTGCGGTGCTCTCTTTGACGCCATCGCGAGCAGGCTCACTCCTACATTTGAAATGCGTTCCCCCTGTAGGAGTGAGCCTGCTCGCGATAGGGCCAGAAAGGCCAACACCTAAACCGCCGGAAAATGAATCCGGAACGCCGCCCCACCCATCGGTGAATCCCCCAGCGCCAGTTTGGCGCTGTAACTTTCGATGATGTCCTTGACTACCGCCAACCCGATCCCCTGTCCCGGATGCTGGGCATCCAGCCGTTCGCCGCGCTCCAGAATCCGCGCGCGCTGATCCGGCGGCACGCCTGGGCCGTCGTCTTCGATGCACAGCTCAATCCCGGCCAGAGATTCACGCACACTGATGCGCACTTCACCCAGACACAGGCGATAGGCGTTTTCCAGCAGGTTGCCCATCATCTCCAGCAAGGCACCCTGCTCGATCGGCACATAGCAATGCTCCGGCAGATCAAACGCCACGCGCACACGTTTGTCGCGGTAGACCTTGTCCAGCGTGTCACAGAGGCTTTTCAGCACCGGTTGCAAACGCACCTGATGGCGCACCAGACCACTTTTACGCAAGCTCGCGCGTTGCAGTTGATAGCTGATCTGCTGGCTCATGCGCTCGATCTGACTTTGCAGCACCCACGCCTGATCGCGGTCTTCGGGGCGCTGGGCCATGTCTTCACTGACGCCTTGCAACACCGCCAACGGGGTTTTCAGGCTGTGCGCCAGATCATCGAGCGAGTCGCGATAACGGCTGCGCTGCTGGCGTTCGCTGAGCAGCAAACGGTTGAGCGAGCCGGTCAGGCGCAGCAGTTCACGCGGGTGTTGCTCGGTGAGGCTTTCGCGGGTGCCACCTTCGATTTCGTCGAGTTCCTGACTGAGTTGGCGCAAGGCCTTGAGGCCCCAGGTCAGGCCGATCCACAACAGCGCCAGCAGCACCAGCAATGCTGCGCCAAACCCGAGGTAGAGGTTTTCGCGCAGGCCTTCGAGGGTGGTTTCGTACTCGCGCACCGGTTGCAGGGCGACGATGCTGAACGCCGCGCTTTTGCCGCCAAGCAGTTTGACTTCAACGTCGTAAACGAAGAATTCCTGACCGTTGACCTCGCGGATCCGCGCGAACTCGTTGCCGAGGCCATCGTAGCGCGGTTTGTAATTGATCTGCTCTTCCTGGGTGGCTTTCGAGCGCCAGACCAGATGCCCTTCACGGTCGTAGATGTAGCCGAGCAGGCGGAAGTCAGTGAGGTTGAAACGCTCATCCGGCAACTGATTGGGCATCACCAGCCGGCCGTTTTCTATACGTGCGGCAGAGATCAGCGTGGTGACGTCCGAGGCCAGCCGCTGTTCGATCGAGTCCTGCAACGCGAGGCTGAAGGCGCCCTGCATCGCCGGGAGCAAGGCGAGCATGAACAACACCGCCAACGTGGTGGCGGCGAGCATCAGCCGAACGCGAAGCGAACGAATCAAGTGCAGCGCTCATTGAACAGGTAACCGAGGCCGCGCACGGTGTCGATCGGTTTGAACCCGGCCGGGCCTTCGAGTTTGCGGCGCAGGCGGCCGACCAGCACTTCGATCACGTTTGGATCGCGCTCGTCGTCGTCCGGGTAGAGCTGCTCCATCAAGCGATCCTTGGGCACCACTTGCTGGTGATGACGCATGAGGTATTCGAGGATGCGGTATTCGTAGGCGGTCAGCGCCAGCGGTTGCTCGTCGAGCGTCGCCTGTTTGCGGTTGAGGTCGAGCAGCAGCGGGCCGGCGACGATGGTCGACTGGGTGAAACCGCTGGAGCGGCGCAGCAAGGCATTCAGGCGCGCGTCGAGCTCTTCGAACTGGAACGGCTTGACCACGTAGTCGTCGGCGCCGGCGGCGAGGCCTTCGACCTTGTCCTGCCAGTTGCCGCGCGCAGTGAGGATCAGGATCGGGAAGGTCTTGCCGCCCGAGCGCAGTTGGCGAATCAGGTCGAGGCCACCCATGCCCGGCAAGCCAAGATCGATCACCGCCAGGTCAAAGTTGAACTGCCCGGTCTGGTACAGCGCCTCTTCGGCATTGGCCACGGACTCGACCACGTGACCGCTTTCCGTCAGGCGGGTTTGCAGGTGATGGCGCAACAGCGCTTCATCTTCGACGACCAACAGTTTCATAACACTCTCCCGGGTAAATCAGCATCTCCAAAAACACACCTGTGGGAGCGGGCTTGCTCGCGAAAGCGGTGGATCAGTCAATGTAGATATTGACTGATCCGGCGCCTTCGCGAGCAAGCCCGCTCCCACAATGATTTCGCTGTCGCTCCTTAGAAATAGTAGTTGGCCGACAGGTAAGTCTGCGCGCTGCTGGTCAAATCCAGCGAGCCTTGTTTGCTGCCGCCGCTCTCTTTCATCTCGGTGCTGGCATTGCTCATCAGGTAACGGTAACCGAGTTCGACCGAAGTGCTCTGCGAGACTTGCTGCAACACACCGAACTGGCCGCCGACGGCGTAACCGATATCGCTGTCGCGGCTGTAGCCTGGCGAATCCTGCGTCAGCTTGGTCAAACCGGCCGTGGCGCCACCGAACAGCTTGGTGCTGCCGCCCACCGGATAGAACAGATCGTAGCTGCCCAGCAGGTTTTCCTGGCGCAGTTTAATGCCATTGTGCGAGCCCGACACATTATCGTAGGTGGCGTAGTAGCGACCTTGGCTGTTTTGCTGACCGAGGCGTACGCCGTAGGTGTTGTTGCCGTCGATGGCGCCTGTGGCATTCGGGTGACCGAGGTTGTCATTCAGTGCGCGGGACTTATCGATCTTGTCGCTGGTCTGGCCGAAAGTCAGGCCGGCGAAATTGGTTGTGTCGTCGGCGTTGGCCGCGATGCTGGAGCCTAACAAGGTAAATGCCAGCAGCAGTTTGTTAAAACGAGTCATGAGTATTTCCTCTTTCACAGTGCTGTTTGGGTATGACGCAAGGTTACTGACCTGCCCCTGTACCTCCCCTGAACGCTCTCTGAACCTGACCTGAATCAAATCGACTAGGCTGTTTTGAACACTTTTCGATAAGGACACCCGACCATGCGCCTGTTCCTCGCCCTCACGTTGCTGGCGATCAGCAGCCTCACCCAGGCTGCGATCAAGACTGAAGAAATCCCCTACCAGAGTGCCGACGGTACGAAACTGATCGGTTACTACGCCTATGACGACGCCATAAAAGGCGCGCGCCCCGGCGTGGTCGTGGTGCATGAATGGTGGGGCCTGAACGATTACGCCAAGCGCCGCGCGCGCGATCTCGCCGGGCTCGGCTACAGCGCGCTGGCAATCGATATGTACGGCGAAGGCAAGAACACCGAACACCCGAAAGATGCGATGGCGTTCATGCAGGCGGCGACGGCGGACGCGGCAGCCTCCAGCAAACGGTTTGACGCCGGGCTGAATTTGCTGAAGAAACAGCCACAGACCGACGTCAATAAAATCGCCGCTATCGGTTACTGCTTTGGCGGTGGCGTGGTGTTGAATGCGGCGCGTCAGGGTGAGCCGCTGGCCGGCGTGGTGAGTTTCCACGGTGCGCTGGCGACCAATACCCCGGCGACGCCTGGCAGCGTCAAGGCGAAAGTTCTGGTCGAGCATGGCGCGCTGGACAGCATGGTCACCCCGGCCAACGTCAGCGCATTCAAAGCGGAGATGGACAAGGCTGGCGCTGACTACACATTCGTCAGCCTCGATGGCGCCAAGCACGGGTTTACCAATCCGGACGCCGATCGCCTGAGCCATGGCGACCACGGCGGCCCAGACATCGGTTACAACAAGGCGGCCGATGAAAAATCCTGGGCGGACATGAAAGCGTTCTTCCAGAAAATCTTCAGCTAATCAGCGACACCGCGGCGCGGCCATCGCGAGCAGGCTCACTCCTACAGGGGAACGCATTTCAATTGTAGGAGTGAGCCTGCTCGCGATAGCTTCACCGCCAATCTCGACCTCGGCTCGACTAAACGGCAAAATGCCCGCCATGAATCTCACCCCCGCCCTGCCCGCCTGCTGCACCGCGCTCGACAGCCACTGGCCGTTGCCGACGGTGTTGCCTGATACCGTGCTGCGCAGCACCCACTTCGATCCGGCTCAATTGCTGGGCGATGACTTTCGCCGTAGCGCCATCGAGCCGCCGCCGAGCATTCAACGTTCGGTGGCCAAGCGACAGGCCGAGTTTCTCGCCGGACGTATCTGCGCCCGTGCAGCATTGCAACAACTGGAAGGTTCGAGCGTGGTGCCGGCGATCGGTGAAGATCGCGCGCCGGTCTGGCCATCGCACATCTGCGGCTCGATCACCCACAGCACCGGGCGTGCGGCGGCGATTGTCGCAAACAAACAGCATTGGCGCGGTTTGGGTATGGACCTGGAGAATATTCTCGGCAGCGAGCGCGCCGAGCGTCTGGCCGGGGAAATTCTCACCCCGGCAGAAATGCAGCGCATGGCTGCCGGCTCGCCGGAGCAACTCGCACTTTGCGTGACGCTGACGTTTTCGGTGAAAGAGAGCTTGTTCAAGGCGCTGTACCCGATTGTGCAGCAGCGCTTTTATTTCGAGCATGCTGAAGTGCTGGAGTGGACTGAGGCGGGTGAGGTTCGGTTGCGGCTGCTGACGGATTTGTCTGCGCAGTGGTGCAGCGGGACGGAGCTGGATGCGCAGTTTGGGGTGCGGGATGGGCAGTTGTTGAGTTTGGTCAGCATTAAAGCCTGAGGATTTTTAGGGTGGCCGCTGACCCCATCGCGAGCAGGCTCACTCCTACAGGGGAACGCATTCCAAATGCAGGAGTGAGCCTGCTCGCGAAGAGGCCAGCAAAACCACCACACCTCTCAACGGCGCTCCTGATTCCGCGGCCAACTCAAACTAAAACACGCCCCACCCAAACTCTTGCTCTTGCCAATGATCGCCCGGCCGTCATGCCAGTGAATGATCCGCCGCACAATCGACAACCCCAGACCATGCCCGCCCGACGCTCGAGTGCGGCTGTCATCCAGACGCAGAAACGGCGTAAAGATCCGTTCCCACGCCACCTCAGGCACACCCGGGCCGTCATCTTCAACATCGACCCGGCAGCGCAACTGCCCGACCTGATAACTCACCGTCACGTTCGAGCGCGCATGACGCATCGCGTTGCTCACCAGGTTCTGCAACGCCCGGTGCAGATAACGCGGCTCGGCTTCGACCCAGGCATCGTCGTTATCCGCGGCAGACAAACACAAACCGCGCTGCACCGTGACCTCGGCGCGCAACGGCGCCAGCTCTTCGATCACCTGATTGACCAGCGCATCCAGATCAATCCGCTGGAACGTCAGCGCCGGCGAGCCCTGCTCCAGTCGCGCATAGGTGAGCATTTCGTCGACCAGTTTATCGAGGTCTTCGATGTCGTGATCCATGCCCTCGCGGTACTTCTCCAGCGCTTGCGGGGTGGTCGCCGAGCCGATCATCTCCAGGCCGAAACGCAGACGCGCCACCGGTGTGCGCAATTCATGGGACACCGCGCGCACCAGTTCACGCTGGATCGCCAGCAACTGCTGCAAGTGTTCGGCCATGCCATTGAACGCCGAGGCCAGACGCCCGACCGAGTCGGCACCGCGCGCCGGCACACGGGTTTCCAGACTGCCTTTGGCGATCCGCGTGGCCGCCGCTTCGAGGCCGCGCAAACGTCGCTCGAGCTGGCGCACCAACAGATAAACGATCAGGCCGATCAAGCTCAGCCCCAGCGCAGCAATCAGCACCAGCCATTCCGGCGGGTACGGATTCATCTGGTACAGCGGGCCGATCTCAAGCACCCACGGCGTGCCGACCATGCCGGCAAACACGCGGATCGAGTCGCCGCCCTTGCCCAACGCCATCACCGTGTCGCCTTCTGCCACGCGACGGCTCTGGTCTTCGTCCATGTCGGCATCGTTCACCGTGACCAGCCGCAGGTCAAAACCAAAGCCTTTTTCTTCCTTTATCTGCGCAAGACGTTTCGGCTGTTCGCCGACCGGCACGCGCACCAGTTCATCGGCCAGCAGATAAATAGTCGCGCGGGCCAACTGCTCACTGATCTGCTGCACCTCGCCCGTGAGCACAAGTTGTTCCTTGTCGCTGACCATTCGATAGACCTTGGCCGCGTGCGGCCCGGTCTGCTCGACCAGCGCCTGACCACGCTGCACGCGGGTGCGCTGGGACAGATCAAGATCGGTCTCGGAAATTTTCTTCAGCGCCAGCGGAATCCCCAGCAGACGTTCCCACACCAGCAGCGCCCGATGGCGCTCGGTCTCGTTCATCGGTTGCAGGTTGCCCGCCATCAGCGAAAACGTGCCGTGGGCCAGGCGCTCGCGGTATTGCTCGCTGCGCACCTGATTGAGCAGGTTCAACGCCAGGACGCCGAGCACCGCCACCAGAATCAGCGCTGCGCACATGCCGCCGTAGATGCGCAGGAAGATCGAATTCACAGCGACAGGTCTACGCAGGCTTCAGGGACGAACAGATAACCTTTGCTGCGAATGGTCTTGATCAGGCGCGGATGATCGGGGTCGTCACCGATTTTCGGGCGGATCCGCGAGATGCGTACATCGATCGAGCGGTCCTGGCCGTCGTAGCCAATGCCGCGCAGGGCGGTGAAGATTTCTTCGCGCGAGAGAATCCGCCCGGCGTTGGACACCAGCAGCCAGAGCAGGTCGAATTCAGCGCTGGTCAACTCGATGCCGGTGTCGCTCAGCCAGGCTTCGCGCAAGGCGTTGTCGACCACCAACGGGCCGAATTGCAACCGGCGGGATTTTTCCGCGACTGGCTCGGCGCTGTCACTGCGGCGCAGCAACGCCTGAATTCGTGCCAGCAGCAATCGTGGACGCACCGGTTTGCAGACGTAATCGTCGGCGCCGAGGTCGAGGCCCTGAATCTGGTCGGCATCGTCGGTGCGCGCGGTGAGCATCAGGATCGGCCCGTCGAATTGATTGCGCACCTTGCGGCAAATGCTCAGGCCATCCTCACCGGGCAACATCAGGTCGAGGACCACCAGATCCGGTTGTTCCTTGATGATGCGTGCCGCCGCCAGCGCGCCGTTGCCTTCAATGTCGACGCGCAGTCCATTGGCTTGCAGGTAGTCGCGCGTGAGTTCGGCCAGTCGCTGGTCATCCTCGACGATCAAAACCTGAAAGGCTTGTTGCTCCACCGGTGACCTCTGCTTGCTGTTTTTATTAATAGAAGAAGGCGCTTGCCCGAATACACACGATCCCCTTTAGGAGCTGACGAGTGAAACGAGGCTGCGATCTTGTGATTTTGTTTTTTCAAGATCAAAAGATCGCAGCCTTCGGCAGCTCCTACAGGGATCCTCCCGTCTTTTTGTCATGTTTCGGGAGGATAAGAATGCGTTCACATGGCCCGATTGTATAAACGGCGTACAGCCAGAACACAAGTCGGTAAATGCGTTCGGACACGGCGGTTTTTTGTGGTAGGGTTCGCGCCCTTAAAAATCCGCTGAAGCGTTTTTCCCGGTGAGAAATCGGTGACAAACGGTCTAGCTCAGCAGGTTCGCGGCCTACACGAGAATTCGACCTTTCTTACACAATTTACGCACAGGTTTATCCACAGGTAGTACGTTGCAACACCCCTCAAAACGCATTATCTTGTAGCACGGCGCAAAAAAAACCCTACATATAGGGTTTTCGACTCAAACGCCCAACCACATTTCAGACCTGAAACTCAAGCGATTTATTGCCGGTTTCCGGTTGAACCAAGCAAGTTTTCTGAAGCCCAAACCGCACTTGCGGATGGCACCGTTTTTTAGCTCGGAAACGACCGAAACGGTACGGGTGTTGCAGTCATTACTGTCACCCGGGAAGGAACCAGGCTCGAGCCTTGGCTCGCAGCCAAAAACTTCGGCAGGGACGCGGCGTCATTAGCCTTTTTCCTACTGGTCCGAAGTTGTTATGCCCGACGCCCGTCGGTTGTAGTGCTTCTGGCCAGAACGGTGGGCACCATGATGGTGCCCAAACAAACATAGAGAATGTGGAGATCACCCCCCATGCAAACCGACACAACTCGCGAGAACCCGCAGGGAACCTTGCCGCAGGCCGCCGATTCGACTTCGGATCTGGCAGCCACCGCGCCTGGTCAACTGCGCGTGATCAAGCGTAATGGCACTGTCGTTCCTTACACCGATGACAAGATCACCGTCGCTATCACCAAAGCGTTTCTCGCAGTTGAGGGCGGCACTGCTGCCGCTTCGTCGCGAATCCACGACACTGTTGCGCGCCTGACCGAACAAGTCACCGCGACCTTCAAGCGTCGCATGCCATCGGGCGGCACCATCCACATCGAAGAAATCCAGGACCAGGTTGAACTGGCCCTGATGCGTGCCGGCGAGCAGAAAGTGGCGCGCGACTACGTGATCTATCGTGACGGTCGTTCGAAAGAACGCGCTGCCCACGCCCCGGCGGAAGAAGCGGTCAACGCTCACCCGTCGATCCGCATCACCCGCGCTGATGGCAGCCTGGCGCCGCTGGACATGGGCCGCCTGAACACCATCGTCACCGAAGCGTGCGAAGGCCTGGCCGAAGTCGACGGCGACCTGATCCAGCGTGAAACCCTGAAAAACCTCTACGACGGCGTAGCGCTGACCGACGTCAACACCGCTCTGGTGATGACCGCCCGTACGCTGGTCGAGCGCGAGCCGAACTACTCGTTCGTGACCGCCCGCCTGCTGATGGACACCCTGCGTGCCGAAGGCCTGGGCTTCCTCGGTGTGGCCGAAAGCGCCACTCACCACGAAATGGTCGACCTGTACGCCAAGGCGCTGCCGGCCTACATCGCCAAAGGTATCGAGTTCGAACTGCTGAACCCTGTGCTGGCCTCCTTCGACCTGGAAAAACTGGGCAAGGCGATCAACCACGAGCGCGATCAGCAATTCACCTACCTGGGCCTGCAGACCCTGTACGACCGTTACTTCATCCACAAGGATGGCGTGCGTTTCGAACTGCCGCAGATCTTCTTCATGCGCGTGGCCATGGGCCTGGCGATCGAAGAGAAGAACAAAGAAGACCGTGCGATCGAGTTCTACAACCTGCTGTCGTCCTTCGACTACATGTCGTCGACGCCAACACTGTTCAACGCCGGTACTCTGCGTCCACAGCTGTCGAGCTGCTACCTGACCACCGTGCCGGATGACCTGTCGGGCATCTACCACGCGATCCACGACAACGCCATGTTGTCGAAATTCGCTGGTGGCCTGGGCAACGACTGGACGCCGGTGCGTGCACTGGGTTCGTACATCAAGGGCACCAACGGCAAGTCGCAAGGCGTGGTTCCGTTCCTGAAAGTGGTGAACGACACCGCGGTAGCCGTTAACCAGGGTGGCAAGCGCAAAGGCGCTGTCTGTGCTTACCTGGAAACCTGGCACATGGACATCGAAGAGTTCATCGAGCTGCGCAAGAACACCGGTGATGATCGTCGTCGTACCCACGACATGAACACTGCCAACTGGATCGCTTACCTGTTAATGAATCGTGTCTTCGATGACGGCAAGTGGACCCTGTTCTCGCCATCCGAAGTTCCGGACCTGCACGACCTGACCGGTAAAGCCTTCGAAGAGCGCTACGAGTACTACGAAGCCCTGACCGAATACCCGGGCAAGGTCAAACTGTTCAAGACCATCCAGGCCAAAGACCTGTGGCGCAAAATGCTCTCCATGCTGTTTGAAACCGGCCACCCTTGGCTGACTTTCAAAGACCCGTGCAACCTGCGCAGCCCGCAGCAGCACGTCGGCGTGGTTCACAGCTCGAACCTGTGCACCGAAATCACCTTGAACACCAACAAGGACGAGATCGCCGTTTGCAACCTGGGCTCGATCAACCTGCCGAACCACATCGTCAACGGCAAGCTGGACACCGCCAAGCTGGAACGCACCGTGAACACCGCAGTACGCATGCTCGATAACGTTATCGACATCAACTACTACTCGGTGCCACAAGCGAAGAACTCCAACTTCAAGCACCGTCCGGTCGGTCTGGGCATCATGGGCTTCCAGGACGCGCTGTACCTGCAGCACATCCCTTACGGTTCCGACGCTGCCGTCGAGTTCGCCGACAAGTCGATGGAAGCGGTCAGCTACTACGCGATCCAGGCTTCCTGCGACCTGGCTGATGAGCGCGGTGCCTACGAGACGTTCCAGGGCTCGCTGTGGTCCAAAGGCATCCTGCCGCTGGATTCGCAACAGATCCTGATCGAGCAGCGTGGCCAGAAGTACATCGATGTCGACCTGAACGAATCCCTCGACTGGGCACCGGTTCGCGCCCGTGTACAGAAAGGCATTCGTAACTCGAACATCATGGCCATCGCACCGACCGCGACCATCGCCAACATCACTGGCGTATCGCAGTCGATCGAACCGACTTATCAGAACCTGTATGTGAAATCGAACCTGTCGGGCGAATTCACCGTGATCAACCCGTACCTGGTTCGCGACCTCAAGGCTCGCGGTCTGTGGGACTCGGTCATGATCAACGACCTGAAGTACTACGACGGTTCGGTTCAGCAGATCGAGCGCATCCCGCAAGAACTCAAAGAGCTCTACGCGACCGCGTTCGAAGTGGACACCAAGTGGATCGTTGACGCGGCCAGCCGTCGTCAGAAGTGGATCGACCAGGCCCAATCGCTGAACCTGTACATCGCTGGTGCATCGGGCAAGAAGCTCGACGTGACCTACCGCATGGCCTGGTACCGTGGTCTGAAAACCACTTACTACCTCCGTGCCCTGGCCGCGACCAGCACCGAGAAGTCGACCATCAACACCGGCAAGCTGAATGCTGTTTCCAGCGGCGGCAACCACGGCGACGATTCGGTTCTGGCAGCACCTGCCGGTCCGGCGCCAGTGCCAAAGGCTTGCGCGATTGACGAGCCGGATTGCGAAGCTTGCCAATAAGCTGAGCGGAGTCAGGCGTTGCGAGACGCCTGATTGCTCCAGACAAAAGAAAACCCCCGACAGACTTCTGGTTTGTCGGGGGTTTTCTTTTGTCTGCCAAACACCAACGCTCTAACGAACAGGTTTCAGCAGATACAAAAAAGGCCCCTTCACAGAAGGAGCCTCCCTATCGGTACTTACCGACGGCAGCCGCCGTTGTTGAAAGGACCGGCAACACGAACCCAGCCACTGGCTTGCGGAACGTTGCTGCACATAGTACGGCCGGTCGAAGCCGACTCATAAAGCCACCAGGAAGCCGGAGCAGCTTGAACAACGACTGCGCCCAACAGCAAACTTGCGGCCAAAGTCAGACCAAAACCAATACGCAGCGACATAACGATCTCCATTTCAAATAAACGTCTCAAACGGCCGTCAGCGCAATAACTTCATAGTTCATCATCTTGCCGACACAACCAGAGACAGCAGTAAGAGTGTTGCAACCGAACACTCAACCCTTCATCAAGACCCTGACGAAAGAGCGCGCACCTTACATTGCGAAACAACTAAAAACAATAACGAAAACTCTCACAACCAAAATTATTTATTAATTAAATAAACTCAAAAAAACCAACAAACACGCAAAAACCTACAACCTTAATTGCATATAAACCATTGACCCAAATCAAAAAAATACGCTAACTAAAACCAGACACGCGACACAATCTTCCTTAATAAAAATAACGTTCCAACAAGTTAACGTTTGTCTGCACAATAAATTAACGCGCGAAGCCTCCGCCCAGCGCCAGGTACAACCCCATTTGTGCCTTCAGTCGCTCGAAGCGATTCTGCGCCAGCGAAATTTGCGCGGCACGACGGCTCTCTTGTAGATCCAGCCACTCCTTGATACCCGTTTGCCCGCTGCGATAACGAATTTCGGCCAACCCTTCGGCTTTCATTGCGGCGACCAGAGCTTGCTCTCGCCGTACCCCCTGATCAGCAAACTGCACTTGCGCCGACAGCGCATTTTCAACTTCCGCCAGAGCGATATAAAGGCTCTGGCGAAAATCGATTATCGCCGCCTCATAGTCCACCGCCGATATACCCACTGTGTACTTGCGAACATTCCATTGCACAAACGGCAGACTGATACCTACACCCAATAGACCGACAGGGTTATTGAGCACTTGGCTCAACTCTCGACTACCGCCAGTCGTCAGACCGCCCGTCAGCGTGAACGAAGGATAGAAACTGGCACGCGTTGCGTCATAGTTCGACAGCGCCTGGCGTAATCGCCATTCAGCCGCCTGCAGATCCGGGCGTCGATCAACCAGATCAGCCGGCAAGCCTGCCGGCACACTCGCCAACGTCGCCGAAGGTAATTGCACAAGTTCTGCAAACCGATGCTCGGGCGCCTGATCGAAGATAATGGCCAGCGCGTTGCGCGCCACTTCAAGTTGCTGCAGATAGTCGCTCAATACAGCACGCTGCGTGGCCAGGACCTGCTCGGCTTGCGCCTCTTCAAGTCCGGTCGCCGCACCCGCCAGACGTTGGGACTGCACCAGTTGCAACGTCTGTTCGGCGTACCGGATACTTTCCCGTGCAGACCGGGCCAGTTCGTTGAACAGGCCGATCTGCCAATACAGGCGCGCTGTCGTACCCACCAGGCTCAGCGCACTGGCACGCCGGTCAAAGTCGGTCGCCAATAGCGCCCATTGCGCGGCATCACGCGTACTCGCCAGCCGCCCCCACAAGTCGACTTCGTAACGCACCGACGAACTCGTGGAGAATCGACGCTGACTTGAGTTGTCTCGATGTAGATTCCCGCTCCAGTCCGCCCCCGCCCCCACGTCCAGATCGGGCGTGATATTGGTGCCGGTGAGTCTTGCCTGAAGCGCTGCCCGACGCACTCTGAGCGCAGCAACTGCAAGATCGTTATTGCGCGCTAGGGCGTCGTCGACCAAGGCGTTCAGACGTGGATCACCAAACGTTTCCCACCATCGCTCTCGCACACTCAATGAGCGCTCACGGGATGCGTCACCAAACCAGAAGGCCGGCGTCTTGACTTCCGGTTGACGGTATTCGCTGTGCAGCAGAGCGCTGCAGCCACCCAACAACAAAGGCAACGGCAATGCCCAGATCCAATTGCGCTTCATGTACTTCATTCTCGGGACAACGCCTGAATGGGATCAAGCCGGGCGGCATTGCGCGCCGGGATATAACCGAACAACACGCCGACCAGCAGCGAACACAAACACGCTGAAATCATGGCCAAAGCCGTGAACTCCATAACGATTGTCTGCACGAAGTAGCCGAACACCTGGCTGATCAACAACGAAAGCAGGATGCCCAACAGCCCCCCCAGCAGACAGACCAGCACAGCCTCGATCAAAAACTGCTGCAGGATGTCCGCGCGCCGCGCGCCGACGGCCATGCGGATGCCAATCTCACGGGTGCGCTCGGTAACCGATACCAGCATGATATTCATCACCCCGATACCACCGACCAAGAGTGAAATGAACGCCACGGCAGAGATCAGCAGCGTCAGGGTGTCCGTGGTTTTCTGTACGATTTTCAGGATGCTGTCGCTGGAACTGAGGAAAAAATCGGCGCGCCCATGACGTGCCACCAACAATGTTTGCAGCGCTTGCTCTGCAGCAGGACTGGCAACCTGCTCCTTGAGCCGAACCTTGATCGAATTGAAATGGCTCTGCCCCAACAAGCGCCCCATCACCGTTGTATAAGGCAAATAGACTTGCAGGCTCGGCCCTGAAAAACCGTCATCGCGACTTTCCATGACCCCCACCACCGTACAAGGCAGGCCGCCAACCAGGATGACTTTGCCCAGCGGTTGCTCCCAGTCCTTGAACAGCCGTTGTCGTGTGTTGTGGTCAATGATCAGTGTCTGAGCGCGGCGCACCACATCGCTTGCATTGAACATCGCGCCCTGGGTCACGCGAATGCCCATCACCTGAAAGTAATCCTGGCTGACACCATTGACCGTGGCACTGACATGCAGATTGCGGTAACGAATCGTCCGGCTGCCATCCACCATCGCAGAAACGCTGTCTACCCAGAGCTGCGCCTGGATGATCCGCAAGTCCACGGGTTGCAATGTCCGGATTGAAGCTGCCTGCTCATCTCCCCAATCCTTGCCCGGATAAACATCAATGGTATTGGTGCCCATCGCGCTGATATCACGCAGCACCCGGGTCTGTGCGCCCTGTCCCAGCGCTACCACCGAAACCACCGAGGCAATACCGATGACGATCCCCAGCATGGTCAGCAATGTGCGCATGCGATGGCTGCGCAGAGATATCCAGGCCATCTTGAAGGCCTCGCTGAAGCGGCGCCAATGCACCGCCGTCGCGTCGCGTTCCTGAGTGTGCGGGATGTCGCCTGGCTCGGTGACCGGCGCCGCAAGCACCTTGCGGTCGGCATTCAAACGATCACCGACGATTTCGCCGTCATGTATCTCGATGATGCGGTCTGCGTACTGCGCCACCTGCGAGTCATGGGTCACGATAATGACCGTGTGACCGCTGCGATGCAGCTCACGCAGGATCGCCATCACCTCCTCGCCACTGCGAGAGTCCAGCGAGCCGGTGGGCTCGTCGGCCAGAACAACCGCACCGCCATTGATCAGGGCACGGGCAATGCTGACCCGTTGCTGCTGCCCACCGGAAAGTTGCGCTGGCCGATGCAGCATGCGCTGACCCAGACCGAGACGTTGCAGCAGCTCCCTGGCCTTTTGCTGATGCTCGGTAAACGGCTGATCGGCGTAAATGGCCGGCACCTGAACATTGGCTTCCGCACTCAGATGCGACAGCAAATGAAAGCGCTGAAAAATGAATCCGAAATGCTCACGACGCAGCGTCGCCAGCTCATCGCTACTCATTCCGGCCATGTCGGCACCGCTGATGCTGTAGCGGCCAGCAGAGGGACGATCCAGGCATCCGAGGATGTTCATCAGACTGGATTTTCCAGAGCCCGACGGCCCGACAATCGCCACCATTTCACCGGCGGCGATGGTCAGGTTCACGTCACGCAGCACATGAGTCCGTGCCTCACCCTCGGCGAACCAACGCTGCACGCCTTCAAGAGCCAACAACGGCGTGACCGGCAGCTCGTCTTTCACGGGGTCTGGCGTCCAGCCGTGAAGATTATCGGCGCTGCTCATCGAGGCTCAGGCTCTTCGCCGATAACGACTTCGTCATTTTCCTTGAGCCCGTCCAGCACCTGAACGTTAAGGTCATTTCGCAACCCGGTTGTCACCAGCACCGTCTGCGGCTGACCATCCACCAGTCGGCGCACTTCGTAGCGACCGTCAGCGGCACGCTTGCCCAGCGCAGCCACCGAGACCGTTGTGGCTTTGGCCACCGAGTCGAGCAGAACGCTGACCTGCGCCGTCATCGAGGTGCGCAACGAACGATCGTCATTGGGTACGTCAAACAGTGCGTTGTAATACACCGCCGCATCGGCGCCGCCGGCAGTCGAGCCACCGCCACCCTGCATTTGATCCTGCCGGGCAATGGACTCGGGGGCCGGCTCTACCGCCCGTATATGACTGGTAAAACGCCGGTCCGGATCACCCAGAATATTGAAGGACACGGCCTGGCCCGCCTTGACCCGAACCACGTCAGCTTCCGAAATTCGCGCTTCGACCGTCATCCGGTCCAGACGGGCAAGTATCAGCAATGTCGGGACACTCTGTGCGGAAACGACGGTCTGGCCCTGTCTGGTCACCACGGCAATGACCTCGCCGTCCATCGGCGCACTGATCCGCGTATATCCGAGGTTGACTTCGGCGATCCTGATTTCTATCTCCGCCTGGGAAATCTGCGCGGCCAGGGATGCCAGTTCGGCGCGCGAGCTTTGCAACTGCGCCTCGGCAATTTCCAGATCGGCCCGCGATCCGGCTTCACTGGCAACCAGGCTTTGCTTGCGACGAAAATCAAGTTCGTACTGGCGGATCATCGCCTGCCGGGCTTTGTATTGCGCGCGGACACTGAGCAACGCAGCACGGGATTTGAGCAATTCATTCTGTGGCAGCAACGGGTCGATTTCAGCCAACAGCTGACCCTGGCGCACCGTATCACCCAACCCGGCTTTCAGACTCTGGAGTTGCCCATTGACCTGCGCGCCGACGCTGACTTGCTGGAAGGGCTTGACCGTACCACTGGCCAATACGGTCTCTTCAAGATCTTCAACGTTGACGGTCGCTGTCAGGAATTTTTTTGGAGGGGTGCCCAAGCCCTGGCCCCATACAAACCAGACCAGCAAGGCAATAACGGGCAGCGTCCCGAACGCGATTCGGGAGCGAGAGAAAAAAGCCATGAAGTAATCGTTACATCCCTGTCAGTGGTTGGGCGAACCGCTCATTGGCGCCCGGGTACAGCGTGAGCAGGCCTGTGAATACGCCCGCGCAAATGCGAATGCCGCGGACGAGTAGCCCCGGCGCGCGCATTAAACAAGAAAGCCCCTCAAAGAGGGGCTTTCCGTTACAGCTTTTTACAAAGCATCGATATCAGGTCATCTGAATGATGGTCTGCATGATGGTGCTCTGAGTCGAGATGGTTTTCGCGTTCGCCTGATAGTTGCTCTGGCCCTTGATCAGGTCCACCAGCTCATTGGTCAGGTTAACGTTGGACTCTTCCAGCGAGTTGGACTGGATGGAACCCAGAGTGCCGGTTTCCGGAGAGTCATAACCCGGAATACCCGAAGCGAATGTTTCCTTCCAGCTGGTGCCGCCGATCGCTTGCAGGCCTTGTTCGTTGGTGAAGCTGGCCAGCGCAACCTGGCCGATGGCCTTGTTCTGGTTATTGCTGAAGTTGGCAAACAGGGTACCGGTGCCGTCGATGGTCAGGTTGGTGATCTGGCCAGTGGCATAGCCATCCTGAGTCGGGATCGAGCGCGCGGTGTCGGCGTTGTACTGAGTGGTACTGGCCATCGAAATGGTTATACCGGCCGGGTTAGCAGCTGCACCGTTAGCCTTGAAGGTACCGTTGACCACGTTACCTGGCACCCAGCCAGTGATTTTCAGGTCACTGCTGATCACCGGCCCCGGCAGAGTGCTGACCTGAGTCAGCTTGCCCGCGGAGTCAAAGCTCATGGTCGAAGCGACTGGCGCGGTGGTTTTCGGATCGCTACCGGTAGCGTCCGGGTTACGGCCGTCTACCAGGGTGTAGACCTTCCAAGTGTTGGCACCGGTCTTGACCACGTACTGATCCATCGGGTGCATGTTGCCCTGACTGTCATAGATAGGCGTGCTGAACGACTTGGTGTAGGTCGCGAGGTTGGTCGGGTCGAATTTGCCGGCCGCCACTGTGTCGTCGATCACCGGAGCGGTCGAGTTCAGGTTGATAGTCGACGTCACCAGCGAGGTGGACTTCGGCGCCAGGTTCGAGGTGTCGATCTTCAGGTCGGTCAGTACGCCGTTGATGATCTTGCCGTTGGCATCCACACCATAACCTTGCAGGCGCGAGGTGTAGTCGGTGTTGGTGATGAACCCCTTGTCGTCGACCTTGAACGTCCCGGCACGGGTATAGGAAATCGAGCCGTTGTTGCTCATGGTGAAGAAGCCCGAACCGTTGATGCCCATGTCCAGCACGTTACCGGTGTTGTTGATGTCACCCTGGGTGAACTGCTGGGAAACGTTGGCCAGGCGCACGCCGTTGCCGATCACTTTGCTGCCACTGCCCAGACGAGTCGCCGAGTAAACGTCTTCGAATTCTGCGCGCGAGGATTTGAAACCGGTGGTCGCGACGTTGGCGATGTTGTTGCCGGTCACGTCCAGTTGTTTGTTGGCTGCATAGAGACCGCTAAGGCCGATATTGAAAGACATATTCCACTCCTTTGTGCCGGTTAGTCGGCTCTATATACCAATGGTTTGTACTTTGGACAGGGCAACGGTGCCCTTGCCGGACAGGTTGAGCATCAGCTCGCCACCGGTCTGGCTGATCGTCACGCTGTTGACGGTCGCTGGCAGGTAAGTCGCCAGATCTGTCGCGGCGCCGTTGATCGGTGCGTTGGCCTTGAAGGTGTAAGTACCGACAGGGACCAGATTGCCGGACGCATCTTTGCCGTCCCAGGTGAAGCTGGCATTGCCGGCAGCGCGGCTGCCCAGGTCAATGGTGCGCACGGTAGCGCCGCTGCTGTCGGTGATGGTCACCGTGCCGCCGGCAATCGACGTAGGCACTGTCGCCGAACCGGTCAGGCCTTTGCTTGGGTCATCGAGCTGGGCAGTGTTGGTTTGCACGATCACATTGCGGCCAACCAGCGACGAGGCCTGCAACGCCTGCGAGGAGTTGTAGTTACCGGCCAGCGAGCTGACGGTGCTGTTAAGCGTGGTGATGCCTTCCAGGCTGCTGAACTGCGCCAATTGGGCAACGAATGCGCTGTTGTCCTGCGGATCCAGCGGGTTCTGGTTTTTCAGCTGGGTCACCAGCAGTTGCAGGAACGCATCCTTGCCCAGTGCCTGACCGCCGGTAGCACTGTTGGTCGCCGAAGCGATGCCGCCGGTGGTGCTGCTGCTGGCCGACTTCGATGAGTTGGCCAGGATGTCGTTCATGCTCAGGGAGCTGGTGGTATCGGAAACACTCATGGCAGTCGCCCCTTATTACTGACCGAGGGTCAGTACCTTCTGCATCATGGTTTTCGCGGTGTTCATCATTTCAGCGTTGGTCTGGAAAGACCGGCTCGCGGAAATCATGTCAGCCATTTCTTCCACCACGTTGACGTTCGGGTAGTAGACGTAACCTTTGGCGTCGGCTGCCGGATGGTTCGGCTCGTAACGCGCTTCGAGGTTGCTCTGGTCTTCGACCACGCCCAACACCTGTACGCCTTGACCGGCGGCGTCCTGGCTCTGGAACAGCGAGTTGCTGCCGCTGTTCTGACCGCCCTGGAACATGGTGGCGAACACCGGATGGCGGGCGCGGTAGGTCTGGTCGATGCTCGACGAAACGGTTTCGGCGTTGGCGATGTTCGAAGCCACGGTGTTCAGACGCGTGGTTTGTGCGCTCATGCCGCTGCCGGCAATGTTGAAAACGCTGGACAGGGACATGGATTACTCTCCGCGCAGGGCTGACACCAGCCCTTTGAATTTGCTGTTGAGCAGCGTGAAGCTGGCCTGGAAGCCGACGGCGTTTTCCGCGTAGTTCGACTGTTCCAGTTGGGCGTCCACGGTGTTCTGGTCGATCGACGGTTGCATCGGCGTGCGATACAGCAACGACTCGTCGCCATTGCCCACGCCTTCAGCTTCGATGTGACGGCTGTTGGTCATGTTCAGGGCGATGGTGCCGTTGGCGTTCTTCTGGGTCTGTGCTTCAAGCACTTTGGAGAAGTCCAGATCCCGAGCCTTGTAGTTCGGGGTATCGGCGTTGGCGATGTTGTTGGCCAGGACTTCGGCACGCTGGGCGCGGAAGCCCAGGGCTTTTTCGTGAATTCCGAGCGCTTTATCGAAGCTGATGCTCATGTCGGGACCTTCAGGTGACCGGTTTTTCGTAACTGAGCTTTAGCAAGCCGCGTGCCAATGCGAAAAAACCCCGTAAACCGGGGCTTTGCGAGGAGCCGGCAAAGCGGCAATGCCAGAAAAGCGGCAACCGGTTTCCGCCAAATGCCGCTTTTCTGCCGCCCCGACGACGGCCCGTCCCCTGTAGGAGCTGCCGCAGGCTCGGGCCGCGATCGGACGATCTTTTGATCCTGTTTTTGCTGCAGCGCAAGCAAGATCAAAAGATCGCAGCCTTCGGCAGCTCCTACAGAGGGGGATGTGAGAGGCATAAAAAAACGGCAGGCCTTTGCGGGCCTGCCGTTTTTTGTGTTGCCGATGCAATCATTTCGCCTGATAAATGATCCCCGGGCTGCACTGCACCATCTGGTAATGGTCCGGCAAACCGTTCAGCGCTTCGGAAGCGCCAAGGAACAGATAACCGCCCGGCTTCAACGTGCTGTGAATGCGCAACAGGATGTCTTTCTTCACTTCGGCAGAGAAGTAGATCAACACGTTACGGCAAAACACGATGTCGAACTTGCCCAGCGCTGCATAGCTGTCGAGCAGGTTGAACGAGCGGAACTCCACACGGTTCTTGATCGGCGCCTTGATCACCCAGCGACCCGGCCCTTTCGGGTCGAAGTAACGCTGCAGACGTTCCGGCGACAAACCGCGACCGATCGCCAGGCTGTCGTACTCGCCGGTCTTGCAGTTGTTGAGCATGAGGCCGGACAGATCAGTGGCAACGATCTGTACGCCCATTTTCAACTGACCGAGGTTGGTCCGCTCGAACTCGTCGATCGACATCGACAGCGAGTACGGTTCCTGGCCCGACGAGCACGCCGCCGACCAGATCCGCAGACGCTGGTTGGGGCTGGCCTTGATCGCTTCAGGCAGGACCTTGTTCTTCAAGACTTCAAACGGATAGGTGTCCCGAAACCACAAGGTTTCGTTGGTCGTCATGGCATCGACCACTTGCTCGCGCAAACCGCTGCGCGGCTGGGTCTGGATGCGCTGGACCAGCTCACCCAGGGATTTGATGCCTTGCTGCTCCATCAGTTTGTTGAGACGGCTCGAGACCAGGTACTGCTTGTTTTCACCGAGCAAAATGCCACAGGCTTTTTCCAGGAAGACCCGGAACTGTTCGAAATCCAAATTACCCGTAGACAATGATGCCGCCTCTTAAATCGTGTTGACCGCCAAGGGCAAAACGCCCTTAGCTGATATCTGCTGCTTTGATCCGGTCGACTACCCGGGATGCCAGGTCATCAGGACGGAATTTGGCCAGGAAGTCATCGGCACCGACTTTCTTGACCATCGCCTGATTGAATACCCCGGACAACGAAGTATGCAGGATGATATGAAGCTTTTGCATGCGTGGATCAGCGCGGATTTCGGCCGTCAGGGTGTACCCGTCCATCTCCGGCATCTCGATGTCGGAGATCATCATCAGGAACTCTTCTTCCGGCTTCTTGCCCTCATCGACCAGCTTGCGCAGGTAATCCAGCGCCTGCTTGCCGTCGTTCAGCGCCACCACTTCGACACCGATCGTCTGCAGGCAACGCGTGACCTGTTTGCGCGCCACCGACGAGTCATCGACCGTCAAGACCCGCAGCGACAACGCTTTGGTCTGGGTCTCGACATCGACCACGCCCACCGAAATCGCTTCCGGTGTCGGCGCAACTTCCGCCAGCACTTTCTCGACGTCGATGATTTCGACTAACTGATTGTCCACCCGAGTCACAGCGGTCAGGTAATGATCGCGACCCGTGCCCTTGGGTGGTGGATGAATCTCTTCCCAGTTCATGTTGACGATGCGCTCCACCGAGCGGACCAGGAAACCCTGGGTCTTGGTGTTGTACTCCGTGATGATCACGAACGGGTTTTTCTTGTCTTTCAACGCTCCGGAACCGGTCGCCATTGCCAGATCAAGGATCGGAATGGTTGCCCCCCGGATATTTGCCACCCCGCACACGACAGGACT
Organism: Pseudomonas sp. NPDC089741; assembly: GCF_044748825.1. Classification (NCBI taxonomy): domain Bacteria; kingdom Pseudomonadati; phylum Pseudomonadota; class Gammaproteobacteria; order Pseudomonadales; family Pseudomonadaceae; genus Pseudomonas; species Pseudomonas sp. NPDC089741. The sequence continues at coordinate 100,371 of NZ_JBIVGT010000018.1, forward strand.
GGACTTGGGCATCAACGTCAGCGACGGGCACTGCAACACTTCCCGCACCTTGAACACGTTGATTCCGTAGAGCTGCTGACCGTCGAGACGGAACAACAACAGCTCCAGGCGATTCTGCCCCACCAGTTGCGTGCGCTGGTTCACCGAATCCATTACACCAGCCATGCCCAGACTCCTACACCAACGCCAAGTGTTGTTGCGACGCACATTCATTGCTAAACGGCACGGCGCTTGCTTTTTAACTCGTATGAACGCTCAAACGACATTTTTCCGACACCTGACATCCCGCACTCGCAAAAGCCTATGCGCGATGTCTGCCGTCTGCTTCTTCTTCGCTGGCAGCCCTGCCGTTGCTGATACGGTTACCTTGCCTGACATGCTTATCGGCGTCACTCAGGGCTTTCTTGAGTTCACCGTAGAAGACTATCTGGCTACCAGTCAAACCGAAGGCCGCTACGAAATCGAGGTCAAGCAGCTCGATCCACGTATGCGCATGCCTATGTGCGACAAGGAATTGACAGCCTCGCTGGAGAGTCCGGCACGCCCCTTGGGACGGGTAACCGTCAAGGTTCGCTGTGAGGGCGCATCGCCCTGGACGGTCTTCGTGCCCGCTCAAGTCCGCCTGTTTCGCGAGATTGTGACGACCACCCGCCCGCTCAAGCGCGCCGGCATAATCGAGCCGCAGGACGTGACCTTGCGTGAACGCGACGTCAGTGTGATCAATCAAGGCTTCCTGACCTCGGTAGACGAAGCGATCGGGCAGAAATTAACCCGACCAACGGTAGCCGATCAGGTGATTACCCTGGTTCATCTGGAGCAGGCGGAAGTCGTGCGCAAAGGCGATCAGGTGGTCATTACCGCCCGCAGCGGCACGCTCGCCGTGCGCATGCCCGGTGAAGCCCTGGCCAATGGCGGTTTGAAAGAACAGATCCGGGTAAAAAACCTCAACTCGCAACGGGTCATCAAGGCGCAAGTCATCGCGCCGGGCCAAGTGGAAGTGGCGATGTAGAAAACTGGCGCTGACCACGGCTGTTCCCTAAACTGTGCCGCAGCAGGACACGCGTCGGCGCATGCAAGGCCCATTGGTAAATGTGCCTAAAGTTTTCCAGGGGATGGCCGAAAACATGGCAAGCGTCCAAATTCCCAGAGGTTTTTAACATGGTCATCGATTTCAGCCGTTTGAACAGCTCCTCGTCACTTACGGGCAGTACACGTACCAGCAACGCCAAGGAAACCGCCGAAACCGGCACCTCCGCGCCGCTGAATACCCCGGCCGAACAGGCCAGTACCGCAAAAAGCGGGGAATCGGTACACCTCAGCAATGAGGCTCAACAGTTGCAGAAGGTCACTGACAAGCTGCGCGATCAGCCTGCTGTCGACAAAGCCCGTGTGGCCGAGTTGAAAGCTGCGATTGCCGATGGCAGCTACAAAGTCGACAGCAACCGTGTAGCCAGCAAACTGCTCAACTTCGAAGCCCAGCGCTAGGCTTTTGCCGGCGCGAGGCTTTTGGACGCTTAACACCCAAGGCCAGCCATGCACGACACTAATTTATTGCAACTGATCAACGACGACTTTGCTCCAGCTCAACAATTGCTGGAGTTGTTGCAAACCGAATCCCTCGCGTTGCACGGTCGCGACATGCCGTTGCTGGAAGAAATTCTGGCGCACAAACAGGCATTGATCATTCTGCTTGAACAGCATGGCCGCAAGCGCAGCGAAATCCTCGCCAGCCTCAACCTGCCGACCGATCGTTCAGGTCTTGAGCAACTGGCAGGCCAGTCGAGCATTGGCGATCAACTGCTCAGCCAGGGCGATGCCCTGACCGATCTGATCGCTCAATGCCAGGCTGCCAACGTCAAAAATGGCCAGTCCATTCAGATCCAGCAGGCCGCCACGGCCAATCAGCTGAAGATCCTCACCGGTGGTGAAGCGCCAGCGTTGTATAACGCCAGCGGTACTTTTGCCAAACCCGCCGTACCGCGTCCGCTCAGCCAGGCATGAGTCGTTGATGCGCCAGCTCTATCAACCCGCGAAACATGCTGGCAAAATGCTGGCTAGTCGTCATATTTTGTCTGGAGATTGATAAACCGTGTCCAACGCCCTCAGCGCGGATGATGCTCCGCAGCCCCCTAAGGTGCTCACCACGCCACTGGAAATCTCCAGCAACCTGCGTCAGCTGCAAGACAGCCATGATCCGCTGATCATCACGTTCCACGAACGCAGCCAGCGTTTTCAGAGCTACCTGATCAAAGTCGACCGCGACAGCGCAACGATCGCCCTCGACGAAATGATCCCGCGCGATGGCGAGCGTTTCCTGCTGGCCGGCGAGCCGTTCAAGGTTGAAGGTTTTCACGAAGGCGTGCGTATCGCCTGGGATTGCACCGGCACGCTGAACATCGAAGAGTCCGACGGCGACCGTTTCTATACCGGTGACTTGCCGACCGAGGTGGTTTACCACCAGCGCCGCAACGCCTTCCGCGCGGCGCTGAAACTCACCGATCTGGTCAGCGTTGAACTGGGTGGCGAAAAGCTCAAGGCGCCGATCAACGGCAAACTGCTGGATATCTCCGCAACCGGCTGCAAGCTACGGTTCGAAGGCGACATCACTGACCGCCTGCAACTGGGCCAGGTCTACGACCGCCTGATCGCCCCGCCGCTGTTCGGCAATCAGCCGACCGCCGTCGAACTGCGTTACCTGCACTTCGAAGAAAAACTCAACATCACCTTCGCCGGCCTGCGCTTCCACAACATCAGTGGCCCGGCCGCACGCAACGTTGAACGCTTCGTTTATCAGTTGCAGCGTGAAGCACGGCGCTTCGATAAAGACGATATGTGATTTGTTTGCGTAAACAAGAAGGGGCAGTCCTTGGCGGGACTGCCCTTTTTTGTGCCTGCGGAAAAACTCTAGGCAGGAGATCCTTGTGGCGAGGGAGCTTGCTCTCGCTGGGGAGTGAAGCGCCCCTTGCCACAGTTGAAGCATCGTTTGAACTATGGCGTCAGGGCCGCGCACCGCTGATGTCCGGCGGCGTTTTATCGCTGCCGTCTTCCGGTTCAGACACTACCGCTGGATCAGGCTGAACTTCAGGCCCTGGATCAGGTTGCGGTTCTGACTCAGGCGCCACGGTATTCTGCATCTGCTCCTGCACCACGTGCTCGTCGACCCTCGGGTCAAGGGCGGCCACCAACGGCGAACTGGACATGCTGTCGGGCATCGCCACGTGATGCAGCGGTGCGTCATCGACCTGATGCAGATTGGTCACGGCTTTCGGACGGATCCGCCACACCAGCACCAGCGCGAAGAAGCTGAAGAACGCATACAGGCTCTGGCTGCCAAACAGCTTCATCAGCACACCGGCGAGCAGCGGCCCGATGCTCGCGCCGACACCGTAAGTCACCAATAGCATCGCCGTCAGCGACACTCGACGATCACCTTCGACGTGGTCATTGGAGAACGCCACCGCCAGCGGGTACAGACAGAACTGCACCAGCGAACACATGAACCCGACGACGAACAAAACCTCCAGCGGCACCTGCGGCAGGATTGCCAGCGGCAACGCTGCCACCGCAAGAAACCCGGCAAAGCAGCGGATCAGCAACGCCCGGTCGTAGCGGTCGGATAACCAGCCCAGCGGCCACTGCACCAGCAATCCGGCAAAAATGCAGCTACCCATGAACAGACCGACCTGCTCGGTCGACAGGCCCTGCTGAGACGCATACAGCGGTGCCAGACCGTAGAACGAGCCGATGATCAAACCGGCACCGAGCACCGTACTTAACGACTGCGGCACGCGCTTGATAAAAAAGCGCGGCTCCATCGGTGCAGGGTGCAGCGGCGCCGGGTGAATGCGTCGGGTCAAGGCTACCGGCACCAGACACAGCGCAAAGCACAGGGCCACCAGCATCAGCAGTTCCAGACCGAGGCCCGGGTGCATCACCAGAATCAACTGACCCAGCACCAGACCAAGATACGAAGCAATCATGTAGCCGCTGAACACCAGGCCGCGCTGATTGGCCTCGGCCTGCTCGTTAAGCCAGCTCTCGATCACCATGTATTGGCACATCATGCCCAGGCCGACGATGGTCCGCAGCACCAGCCACGCCGGCAGCCAATCGACCAAGCCATGGCCAAGCACCGCCGCGCCGACAATCCCGGCACACGCCGAGTACGCACGGATATGCCCGACGCGCGCGATCAGCCGGTGGCCGATCTTGCCGCCCAGCACCAGGCCGAAATAGTTGCAGGCCATCAACGCACCGACCCACAGCCCATCGACATGGTCAGCGGCCAGGCGCAATGCCAGATAAGTAGATAAAAGGCCCGAGCCGATCAACATCATCAGCGAGGCGAAATACAGCGCTCGAAAGGATTTCCAGATTTGGCGCATCGGCGTTCCGAGCGGCTCCTTGCAGTGAATATCGGGCTTTCAAAACGATAGCCCGATGGCGACAATTCGTCAGGCCTGGGCTGCTAGAACACGCCGTTCCCAGGGAGTGATTTCATCAAAGAAGCTGGTCAACTCCATGGTCTTCGAAGCGATGTAGCCTTCGATGAACTCCTGTCCGAACAGTTCCCTCGCCAACTGGCTACGTTTCAGACGTTCGAGGGCGGCATGCAAGGTACATGGCAGCGAAAGGTTGTCCGGCACTTCGAACTCGCCCTGAATGGCTGCCGTCGGCTCAAGCTCATGCTCGATACCATGCAAACCCGCGGCCAGACTGGCGGCGATCGCCAGGTACGGATTGGCGTCCGCGCCCGGCAAGCGGTTTTCGACCCGACGGGCGACCGGCGAACTGGCGGGAATACGCAAGCCAGCGGCGCGATTGTCATGGGACCAGCACGCATTGTTCGGTGAAGCGTAGGGATGGCACAGACGCTGATAGGAGTTCACGTTGGGCGCAAACAGTGCGGTGAACTCCGCCATGCCAGCCTGCTGACCACCGATGAAGTGACGGAACATCGCGGTCGGCTGGCCATTTTCGTCGCTGAAGACATTCTTGCCGCTGTCGCTGGCAACGATGCTCTGGTGAATGTGCATCGAACTTCCCGGCGTGTGCGCCAAAGGCTTGGCCATGCACACCACGGTCAGGCCGTGCTTGAGCGCGACTTCCTTGAGCAGGTGCTTGAACAGGAAGGTCTGGTCGGCCAGCAGCAACGGATCACCGTGGAGCAGGTTGATCTCGAACTGGCTGACACCCATTTCGTGCATGAAGGTATCGCGCGGCAGACCGAGGGCCGCCATGCATTTGTACACTTCGCTGAAGAAGGGGCGCAGGCCGTTGTTGGAGCTGACGCTGAAGGCAGATTGGCCATCCTCGCGTCGACCGTCGAGGCCGACTGGCGGACGGAATGGTTGGGTCGGATCGGTATTCGGCGCGAAGACAAAGAATTCCAGCTCGGTCGCCACCACCGGCACCAGGCCGCGCGCGGCGTAACGGGCAATGACCTTTTTCAGCTGGCCACGGGTCGACAGATTGGAGCTTTCGCCGGTCAGCTCATCGGCATCACAAATGGCCAATGCCCGCGGCTCATCACTCCATGGCAGCGGATGAATCATGGATGGTTCGGCAACCAGTGCCAGATCACCGTCATCGCTGCCGTAAAAGCGCGCCGCCGGATAACCGCCCATGATGCATTGCAGCAGCACACCCCGCGCCATCTGCAAACGCCGCCCTTCGAGGAAACCCTCGGCGGTCATCACTTTGCCTCGCGGCACGCCGTTCAAATCCGGCGTGACACATTCAATCTCATCAATGCCCGTCAGTCGCTGAGCGAGTGAACGCTGGCCATCGGTTGTCATGACGCAATCCTTGTTATTGTGCGAGCCGCGAACGGCGACCCGTACAAAATAGGCTTCGGCTGTTCGGAATATCAAGCAGCGTCAAAACAAAAAACCCAAACTATGCGAATTCCCTCCTGTAGGAGCTGCCGAAGGCTGCGATCTTTTGATCTTTAAAACAACATCAAAAGATCGCAGCCTTCGGCAGTTCCTACACGGGGGCATGCGTTCAGGGGAGGTAGAGGCTGAACACGCCGCCGCCCAATGGGCCGCCGTTGCGGATTTCGGTGCGACCTTCAACGCCATTGCGCTGATGCAGGGCCGCGATGCGGTTGGCGAAGTACAGACCCAGTCCGGTGCTGCCGCTGCTGTGGTTGATGCCTTGCACGTAATCTGCCTGGCGCTCGAGCATCTCGGGCGGATAGCCGGCGCCGTCATCATTGATGGTCAACACCAATTGCCCGGCTTCGTCGCTGACGGTAATCAGCAGCGATTCGCGGGCATAACGAATCGCATTGTTGATGCAGTTACCGAGCACCGAGGCAATCAGTTCACGGTCGAAGAAGCCAAGCGGGCTCAGCGGGTCGACTTCATAGGTCGCGATGATGCCGCGACTGGCGAACACCTCTTGATGCGCCGCCAGTTGTGCCTCGATGAAGTCGTCCAGTTCGTGATACGCAGGTTGCAGTGGCAGCTGATTGACGCCGAGTTTGTACAGCCCGAGCAACTGCACCAGCATGCCGTTGAGGTGGGCGAACTCGAAGTCGATGACGCCCTGTTCCGAAACTTCGCGCTGCGCCTGCGGTAACCGCGCCAGCCATTGGCTGTGGGCCTGCATGAGCATGGCCAGCGAGTTCTTCATGTCGTGAACGGTGGAGGCAATCACCGTGGAAAAATCCAGTGCCTGCTTGTCGTTGCTCATTCGCCAAACGCCTTGCTTTTCAGCTTCTGATAACGCGCATGACGCGCGTCGGTGTCGGGCATCAGGCCAACCAGTTTCAGGCAGGCCCGACATTCTTCCAGCTCCGCCGACGGCACAGTGGTGTCGGTGCCGTGCAACAGCGACTGGGCCATGTTCAGCGCGATACTGATGTTCTTCGGTTGCATCTTCAGCGCCTTGCGGAAGACCTCGCGGGCCTCCACCAGATTGCCGGTCTTGTATACGCGCACGCCTTGACGGTTGAGGTCAGCAGCAGCGTTGCTGGAACTGAGGATAGTCGGGTCGTCAGTGAGCTTGGCGATGTCTTTCATCACCGCCGGATCATCACCGTAGATCTCAGCGCAACTCTTGAGCATCGAAGTGCCCGCCTCGGCCTGACCGAGCATTTGCAGTTGCTTGGCCACCAGCAGCGCCGCTTCGGGGCTCATGAACTGCTCCATGCCATCGAGGCGCATCAGTGCCTGCTCGGTGAGCTTGTCGGCGGTTTCGGCATCGTTGAGCAGCAGGCTGGTGGCCTTCATCAGGCGCGCACGAATCTGCAGACCCGGGTCGCTCGGGTTTTCCTTGGCGACGGCGCTGAGGGTGGTGTTGATCTCAAGTCGTGTGCGCGTATCGAGGCCGCGCTCGCTGCCTTTGCTGATCAACGCATGGGCCAGCCCGAGGTTGCTTTCCGGATCCTTGAAGCGCGACTGCGCGCCCTGCGCCACAGCTTGGCGATAGGCGCGCGAGGCGGTGTCGAAATCTTCGTTGGCCATCGCCAGTTTGCCCAGCAACGCCTGACGCCGCACCGCCAACGGCGAGAGACGGATCGCCTCTTCGAGCACCCGTTGCGCGCCTTTGCTGTCGCCCTCGGAAACCAGCACGTCGGCCATACCGTCGTACAACGACGGCATCATCGGGAACACCTTCAAGGCTTTTTCGTAGACGCCTTTGGCCTGCGCCACCTGGCCGCGCTTGAAGAGCAATTTGCCCAACCCGGCAAATGCCCACGGCAATGGCCGGTCGGCGATGATGCCGTCGTAGAGACGTTCCAGCGCTTCGTTCTGGTTCATGTCGCGCAGCGCATCAGCGCGGTAACGCAGGCACAAAGGCGAATAACGAATGTCCTGCTTGCACAGGGCGATGCAGGCGTTGAGCACCTCGACCGGTTTGCCGCGGTCGAGGGCTTGCAGAATCGGTTTGAGCAGCGTCTTGCGCTGTTCCAGACGCTCCAGGCGCTGGGCCAGACCGGAGCGGTTGAACGGTTTCGTCAGGTACGCGTCCGGCTCGTGTTCCAGGGCACTGAGCACCATCGCCTGGCTGGTTTCGGCCGTGACCATGACGAACACCGCTTCATGGCTGATGAGCTTTTCCAGCATCAGGTCTTCAAGCACCTGCTGGCCATTCTTCTTGCCGTCGCCGAGATGGAAATCCTGCAGGATGAAATTGTAGGATTTTTGCGCGCACATCTTCAGCGCCTGCTCGCCACTGTCGGCGGTGTCGACGTCCTTGACCCCAAGCTCCCGCAGCATCGAACGAACGGAACTGCGGAAATCCGAGAAATCATCGACGATCAGAAAACTCTTTTGGTGATACGACAGCATCGAAGATTTCCAGGCAATTGAAGTGAGGGCAATTTCAGGCGCGCAGATGATAGCTGGCGGCTAAATGCTATCAAGCGATTTCGCGCGACTTTGAAGTCACCGAGTGGGTTATCGGCCACAAGTGGCGTTCTCTGAAGGCGCAGGTTCAAGATTCCTTACAGAACATGTTGTCGGTGTCTGCACCGTAATTAACGCCGGCTATGGGCATGAAAAAGCCCCACCAAGTGATCCTGAGCGGGGCTTTATGTGTAGATGTTTTTCTTGCAGGCAAAACAAAACCCCAACTGCTTTTGCAATTGGGGTTTCGGAATTTAATCTTGACGATGACCTACTCTCACATGGGGAAACCCCACACTACCATCGGCGATGCATCGTTTCACTGCTGAG
>NZ_JBIVGT010000019.1:0-108316 GCF_044748825.1 Pseudomonas sp. NPDC089741
CAGCGACAGCCAGCTGCCCTGGGTGATGCCGCCCGCGATCCTCGGCCTGGCGTGAGGCAGTTCGATCCGTGAGAGCAATTGGCGACGCGAGCAGCCGAAGGCCTTGCCGGCGTCCATCAGTTCTTGCGGGACATCGCGGATGCCCAGGTAGGTCAGGCGGATCGGCGCAGCGATGGCGAACACCACCGTGGAGATCAGGCCCGGCACCACACCCAGCCCGAAGAGGGTCAGGGTAGGAATGAGGTAAACGAAGGTCGGTACGGTCTGCATCAGATCGAGTACCGGACGCATTAACGTGTAGAACATCGGTTTGTGCGCGGCGACGATGCCCAACGGCACGCCGATGACCACGCAGACCAGGGTTGCGAACAGCACCTGTGCGAGGGTTTCCATGGTTTCCTGCCAGTACCCCAGATTGAGGATCAGCAGGAAGGAGGCGATGACGAAAACGGTCAATCCCCATTTGCGCTGGATGAAGTGCGCGAGCAGGGCGATGAGGCCGATCAAGACAAAAGGGTTGAACCAGGTGAGCGCAAACGTCACGCCGTGGATCATCGTTTCCAGGGTCACGGCGATTGCGTCGAAAGTGCTGGCGCCGTGTTGCGTCAACCATTCAACGAAGCCCGCGATGTACTGGCCTAGAGGTATTTTCTGATCAATCAGCATGGTAGTGAACGTCCGCATGCAAGGAAATAAACAGCCCGAGGGAGCAAGCTCCCTCGGCATAAGCGATTACTGGGCAATCTTGGCTTTCACGGCCTCCAGGCCTGGTTTACCGTCAATGGTGGTCACGCCAGCGAGCCAGGTATCGAGCACCTGAGGATTCTTTTTCAGCCAGGCCTTGGCGGCCGCGTCAGGCTTCATCTTGTCGTCGAGGATGTTGCCCATCAGTTCGCTTTCCATGTCGACGTTGAACTCCAGGTTCTTCAGCAACTGCCCGACGTTGCTGCATTCCTCGGCGTAACCCTTGCGGGTGTTGGTCGCCACGGTTGCAGCACCGAAATCGGGGCCGAAGAAATCATCGCCACCGGTCAGGTATTGAATCTTGAAGCGCTTGTTCATCGGGTGCGGCGCCCAGCCGAGGAAGACCACGGCGGTGTCGCGTTTCTGCGCGCGGTCAACCTGCGAGAGCATGCCCGCTTCCGACGATTCGACGACTTTGAAACCGGCGGATTTCAGGCCGAAGGCGTCCTTGTCGATCATGCTCTGGATCAGACGGTTGCCGTCGTTGCCAGGCTCGATGCCGTAGATCTTGCCGTCGAGTTCTTTCTTGAATTTGGCGATGTCGGCGAAGTCGTGCAGACCTTTGTCATAAAGGGCTTGCGGCACGGCGAGGGTATACTTGGCGCCCTTGAGGTTGGTGCGCACGGTTTCCACGGTGCCGGCGTCGCGGTAGGCCTTGATGTCGTTTTCCATGGTCGGCATCCAGTTACCGAGGAACACGTCCATGTTTTTGCCGTCGGCCAGCGACTTGTAGGTCACGGGCACGGAGATCATGGTGGTCTTGGTCTTGTAGCCGAGGGCGTTGAGGACAACCGAGGTGGTCGCGGTGGTGGCGGTGATGTCGGTCCAGCCGACATCGGAGAAGTTAACGGTACTGCACTGCGCCGGTTCTGCAGCTTGCGCCAGTAACGGCAGACTCAGCATGGCGGCCAACAACAACGACGGGGAACCTTTCATGGATGGACTCCTTGGTGTTTTTTTTGGCAGTGTTCCGACTGTGGACCACCGCACTTATAGGTTGCGGTTGGATGGCGTTCTGGAGACAGCTCTACCACGGCGCCTTGCAATCGAGTCATAACGATCATGTACCAGTGAAAATCTGACGCCTACAGGGGGGGTCGTATCCAGTACAGGGATGGTCGCATCTAGTGTCAGTGACGTCGTTTACAGCTTTTTTCTGCCCCGATCAGCCCTCTGAGCCGCACAAAAACGGCGAAAAACCGGGACGAAAACGGCGCGGCGCTGGTGGACATGAGTGCGTCGGTGCCAGACGCCGTGCGTTCCGACAAAAGCCTGATGATGCGGGCATTCCGGCGGATCGCAGCTTGAGCGTAGCAGCTCCGCCAGCGGGCGCTTTCGCGTCCCGGACCGGCATCCTCAGGAGCTCTGCAGCAATGGCTATCAGCGTTTTCGACCTGTTCAAAATCGGCATCGGCCCGTCCAGTTCCCACACCGTCGGGCCGATGCGCGCGGCGGCGTTGTTCGTCGAGTCGCTAAGGGACAAGCATCAACTGGAGCAGGTGCGGCGGATCGAGGTGCAGTTGTTCGGTTCGCTGTCGGCCACCGGTATCGGTCACGGCAGCGATAACGCGGTGATCATGGGCCTGATGGGCGAGTGGCCAGACGCAATCGACCCGGCGCAAATCGGCCCGCGCATTCAGGCGCTGCGCGAAACACACACACTTTTATTGGATGGTCGTTTGTCGGTGCCGTTTGTCTGGGCACGGGACATGCGCCTGATCGATGAAAACCTGCCGTTCCACCCCAATGCGATGACGATCGTTGCCGAGGGCGATCACGGTGAACTGCATCGCGATACCTACTATTCAGTCGGCGGCGGTTTTGTCGTGGATGAAGCGCAGGCGTCCAGCGGTGTCGTTGATCTGGATCGCACTGAATTGCCTTATGACTTTTCCAGCGCGGTCGAGCTGCTGGAGCTGTGCAAAGAGAACAACCTGCGCGTCGCCGAACTGATGCTCGCCAACGAAAAAGTCTGGCGCAGTGAGGAAGAGATTTGCGCCGGCCTGATGAAGCTGTGGCGGGCGATGCAGGATTGCGTCGAACAGGGGCTGAAACATGAGGGCATCCTGCCCGGCGGTTTGAATGTGCGTCGGCGCGCGGCGAAGTTGCACCGCAGTCTGCAGGAGTTGGGCAAGCCCAATGTGATTGGCTCGACGCTGAGCGCGATGGAGTGGGTCAACCTGTTTGCGCTGGCGGTGAATGAAGAGAACGCGGCGGGCGGGCGCATGGTGACGGCGCCGACCAATGGTGCGGCGGGGATCATTCCGGCGGTGTTGCACTATTTTATGAAGTTCAGCGAAGCGGTGACGGACGCCAACGTGGTCGACTACTTCCTGAGTGCGGCGGCGGTGGGGATTCTGTGCAAGAAGAATGCTTCGATCTCGGGTGCCGAAGTCGGCTGTCAGGGTGAAGTCGGTTCGGCGTGCGCAATGGCGGCGGCGGGGCTGGCGGAGATTCTCGGTGCTACGCCGGAGCAGTTGTGCAACGCGGCGGAGATTGGCCTGGAACACAACCTTGGGCTGACCTGCGATCCGGTCGGCGGTCTGGTGCAAGTGCCGTGTATTGAGCGCAATGCGATTGCGGCGGTGAAAGCGATCAATGCGGCGCAGATGGCGTTGCGTGGCGATGGTCAGCACTTTATCTCGCTGGACCGGGTGATCCGCACCATGCGCGATACCGGTGCCGACATGCATGACAAATATAAAGAGACCTCGCGCGGTGGGTTGGCGGTCAGTGCGGTTGAATGCTGAGACCGAGTCGCCTCAATCGCGAGCAGGCTCACTCCTACAGGGGAACGCATTCCAAATGTAGAGTGAGCCTGCTCGCGATAGCGTCAGACCAGTCAAAATTGCTCATCAAGTGAACACGCGCGATCAATCACGCCACCTTTTAGCGCGTCGCAAACAGATAAGAGTCTTTCCCACCTGTTACATACGATCCGCGCCCCTACCGTCCGTCACCCGTGCTTGCGGTGACACTCCCCGTAAACCGCGCGCAGGCCAGTTCCCACAAGTGCTACCGATTTGCTCACACCCTCCTGAACCGCGCTTTCCTCGCCGCTGATGGCACTTCGAAATACCTTTCGTCGGACGGCTCGTATAGACACGTCGCGACGTCGTTTTCAGGAGTTATTGAACGGCCATCCAATTTTAGGCATGGCAATTGCTCTGTCATAACAAAGCCCGTCTCCCACGCGAGAACGATGGCAATAACAAGAGCCTCCGCCTGAGGCCATCACCCGCTTTGTGTGAGGAGATACCGCGATGACGTCGTTCAACTCCGGGGCCCAACCCCAGAACCGTGCGCCTCAATCCATCGGCTTTCTGCTGCTGGACAATTTCACGCTGATTTCTCTGGCCTCCGCAGTAGAACCCCTGCGCATGGCCAACCAATTGTCCGGTCGCGAGCTGTATCGCTGGAGCACTCTTACCGTCGATGGCGGCCAAGTGTGGGCCAGTGACGGTCTGCAAATCACTCCCGACGCTTCCATGCACAAAGCCCCGCCACTGGATACCGTGATCGTCTGCGGCGGCATCGGCATTCAACGCACCGTTACCCGTGAACACGTCTCGTGGCTGCAAAGCCAGGCGCGTCAGTCCAAGCGCCTCGGCGCCGTGTGTACCGGCAGTTGGGCACTGGCCTGCGCCGGCCTGCTCGACGGTTTCGATTGCAGCGTGCACTGGGAATGTCTGGCGGCGATGCAGGAAGCTTTTCCGCGCGTGGCCATGAGCACGCGTCTGTTCACACTCGACCGTAACCGTTTCACCAGCTCTGGTGGCACCGCGCCGCTGGACATGATGCTGCACCTGATCAGCCGCGATCACGGCCGTGAACTGTCCGCCGCGATCTCTGAGATGTTTGTCTACGAGCGCATCCGCAACGAGCAGGATCACCAGCGCGTGCCGCTCAAGCACATGCTCGGCACCAATCAGCCGAAACTGCAGGAAATCGTCGCGCTGATGGAAGCCAATCTGGAAGAGCCGATCGACCTGGATGAATTGGCGGTGTACGTCGCCGTGTCGCGTCGACAGCTGGAGCGGTTGTTCCAGAAATACCTGCATTGCTCGCCGTCGCGTTACTACTTGAAGCTGCGTTTGATCCGCGCCCGGCAACTGCTCAAGCAAACGCCGATGTCGATCATCGAAGTGGCGTCGGTGTGTGGTTTCGTCTCGACGCCGCACTTCTCCAAGTGCTACCGCGAATACTTCGGCATTCCGCCGCGTGACGAGCGCGTAGGTTCCAATACCACCCAACAAGTGGCGATGCTGCCGCTGCCGCAAGCGATCGTGATGTCGCCGCTGTCGGGGCCGATGTCGGCGTTGAGTCAGGCGCGCAATGAGTCGACGTTTGCCAGCGTAAGGCTCTGATAAGGATCGTTCCCACGCTCTGCGTGGGAACGCAGCCCGGGACGCTCTGCGTCCCAAAAAACCGAACGCGGAGCGTCCGTTGAGGCATTCCCACGCAGAGCGTGGGAACGATCATGCGTTCCAATGTAGGAGCTGCCGAAGGCGGCGATCTTTTGATCTGCTGTCAGGCGCTGTGGCTTTGCTGGAAATTGGCGAGTGCCGGCAACAACTGTTTGTCGATCGCCTGCCGCACCGCTGGCTGGATGCTGGCGCCGCTGGTGTACATGTCCTTGACCATTTTGCGCAGTTCAAACGCACGAACATTATCCAGACCGCGCACTGCGCACTCGCAAGCCTGATCGGCGGTCGTGCCACTGGGCACTTGAATACCCAATGCCTTGAGCTGGCCCAACAGATCTTCCTGGTCAATCAAATCGGCGTACATCATCACGCAAATCCTTCTGTGGCAACGGAGGTCTTGGTTTGATTCTGTAAGGCTGGGGCGGGCACGGCAAGAGCGTTTTGTCAGCGTGGCTGGGACGACTATGAACAGGTCGTTTTCGGCTAACTCGATAGAAAGGGGAGTGGGCACACTGGTCTCAGCTCGCTTCACGAAGGTTTGGTCACCCTCGCACGGCAGCTCCTCAACAGTAGCTTGCGCCCCGATCCTGTCACGGCTGGTATCGGGGCTTTTTTTGGCTGTGAATCAGTTAGAGATTTGTTGTTCCTGCCGACGTCATCGCTGGCAAGCCAGCTCCCACAAGTTTCGAGTCTGGTCGCATATTTGTGAAACGCCGCTGAACCCTGTGGGAGCGGCGGTGCGACGATTCGACTTGCCCGCGATGAACGATGACGCGGTCTAGCGTTGCAACACCAGGATCCGCGACAACAACTCATCCCTGTCGACATAGCAGCCCTGAAAATGCCGCGCTCCGGTCGCCGGATCAAACGCATTGCGCGCATGCAACGTGCGGCGATTATCAAAGCACCACAATTCGCCCGCATTGAGTCGCTGCATCAGGCGAAACCGTGGCTCGCGAGTCATCGAAATAAACCGCCTATACGCCCGATACAACACCGGCATCTGCTCCACCGACGTATCAAACGCCCCGCGCAAAAAGTTCGCCATGCGAATTTCGGCGACTCTGCCCAGAGCGTCCAAGGCAATGATCGGCGCCAGGCAGCGATAGTCGCTATGGCGATCCTTGTTGCGAAACTCCACCGGGATTTCACACAACGCCTGAAACGCCGCCGGGTCTTCACTGCGCAGTGCGTCGGCAATCGCAAAGCCATCGACAAAAATACTCTCGCCACCCTCGGCGTCATTCACCAGGCAATGCAGAAATTGCAGGCCCGGTTGCAGCTCGCGAGTCGGCAGGTCGGTGTGCAACGGCAGGTTGAAAGCGGTGTAGGCATTGCTGTCGGCATCGGTCTTGGATTGCACGTTGAACAGCACGCCGAAATTGCTTTCACGGATGAACGAAATACGTTGCGCGATGAGCTTCAGCGAACCAGGTTCGGTGGGCACGCCGCGTACCTGCGTCAGACCGATGTCGCGCACGGCGATCATCCATTGCAGCAGAGCGGCGTTGTCGTTCATCAGCGCCGCGTACTCGAACACCGGTAACTGCAAATCGCTGCGCCACAAATAGCTTCTCGGTTTGGCTTCCAGACGTTCGGCGCGAGATTCATCGTCATAAGCATGAGCGCGCAGCCAGCCGGGATCGAAGCGGCTGAGATGGCCGTCTTGCCAGTCGATGCGCAGGCAGCCATCTGCATCGATATGTGCAGCTGTAGGTTGGAGCTCTTCAGCGGCATCGACAATCTCGAAAACCTGTTCGCGGGTGACGTTGTAGACGCAACGTTCACACGGGCAATTGTCCCGCAGCCAGACGTGATGAAACGGGCTGGCTCTGCCGTCAGCCCATTCGATGGCAACGCGATCCGCGAAGCTTTGCACGCCGCTTAGCGCGCTGATCAACGGATAAGTACGGAAGTCGGCAACGGCGGTAGCGGTGTTCATGGCGGCTCCTTGCGATCGATGGATTACCGGGCGGGTGGCAGCGCGATAACGCGGCCGATGTAAGCGGGGGCGGGCAAGTCTTTCTGCTCGGTGACGATGTTTTGCAGGCGGCTCAGAGTGTTCGCGCTGAACGGCGCCGAGCGCGGGCCGGCGAGGTCGACATGCAGCAACATCTGTTCATTGCCGGCCAGTTCCTGATCTTCTCCAACCTTGTGCAGGCTGTGATAGAGATGCAGACGTTTGCTGTCGTGGCCGATGATTTGCGTACGCACTTCGACCTCGGTATCGAGCTTCACTTCGTGCAGATAGTTGAGGTGCAGCTCTAGGGTGAACAGCGAATTCCCGCTGGCTTCGCGGTTGTTGCTGTCCATGCCGAGGCGGTCCATCAGGGCGTCGGTGGCGTAGCTGAAAATCAGCAGGTAGAAGGCGTCGCGCAGGTGGCCGTTGTAATCGACCCAGTCGGGGATGATTTTGGTCTGGTAGGTGGTGAGGTGGGGCATGGTTTGGGTTCCGGGCATTTGGCGGGTTTTTAAGATCAAGAGCTACCCCCTCACCCCAGCCCTCTCCCCCAAGGGGGCGAGGGGGAAAGGGAGCCGATCTTCAAGCGTTTCAAGTCCTGAGTTCGGCTCGGTGGTGCAAGTCGGCGTAACTCGAACAATCAACACGGTCAGTCCCCTCTCCCTCAGGGGGCGAGGGGGAAAGGGAGCAGATCGGGGGCCTTTCAAAACTCAAGTTCGGCTCGGTGGTGCAAGTCGGCGTAATTCGATCAATCAACTCGGTCAGTCCCCTCTCCCTCCGGGAGAGGGTTCGGGTGAGGGCAGCGATGTCATGCCAGGCACTTCACTCGCTGAAACTCATGCCATGCTTTTCCTTGGTCGTCTTCACCGCTTCGAGCACTGCCAGCAAGCAGTCATCACGATAGCGTTCCAGCGCCGCAATGCTGTGGCGACCAAGCTGATCGCTGGTGCCATCCACCACATCATCAATCAACTTGTCAGTCAGCTCCGGTGCCGGCAGATACGTCCACGGCAACTGCAACGCCGGGCCGAATTGCGACATGAAGTGGCGCATGCCCGCATCACCACCCGCCAGCGTATAAGTCAGGAACGTACCCATGAACGACCAGCGCAAACCGGCGCCAAAACGGATTGCATCGTCGATCTCGCCAGTGGTTGCCACGCCGTCGTTAACCAAATGCAGCGCCTCACGCCACAGCGCTTCGAGCAAGCGATCGGCGATGAACCCCGGCACTTCCTTGCGCACATGCAACGGACGCATGCCGAGGGACTCGTAGACTTTCATCGCTGCCTGAACGGCTTCCGGCGCGGTGTTTTTGCCACCGACAACTTCGACCAACGGCAACAGATAAACCGGGTTGAACGGGTGACCGACCACGCAGCGTTCCGGGTGCGTCGAACTCTCGTAGAACTCGCTCGGCAGCAGGCCAGAGGTACTCGAACCAATCAATGCGTTGGGCTTGGCCGCTGCGCTGATTTTGCTGTGCAGATCGAGTTTCAGCTCCAGACGTTCCGGGGCGCTTTCCTGAATGAAATCGGCATCACGTACGCACTCTTCGATGGTCGCGACAAAGCGCAGGCGATCCTGCGAAGCGCCGGGCGCCAAGCCGTTTTTCTCCAGCGCGCCCCAGGCATTGGCCACACGTTTACGCAGCGCCGCTTCGGCGCCGGGCGCCGGATCCCAAGCGACCACGTCGAGGCCATGGGCGAGGGCACGGGCTACCCAGCCACTGCCGATGACACCGCTGCCCAGAGCTGCGAAGGTTTTGATTTCGGTGATAAAGCTCATGACGACATTCCTGAATGTGTTCGGTGATCCCTTGTGAAACCGGCCCTTGTGGCGAGGGGATTTATCCCCGTTGGGTCGCGCAGCGGCCCCAAGATTTTGCGACTGCTGCGCAGCCGAACGGGGATAAATCCCCTCGACACAAATCCGGTTCCAAACGGGAATAGGTGTAGGGGTTAGCCGCGCTGGGTCAGGCCCATTTTCTTGCGGCCTTCCGCCGGCGTGAGTACGCGGGCACCGAGGCGGCTGAGGATCTCGCTGGCGCGTTCGACCAGTTGGCCATTGGTCGCCAGCACGCCTTTGTCCAGCCACAGGTTGTCTTCCAGCCCGACCCGCACGTTGCCGCCGAGCAACACCGCTTGTGCGGCCATCGGCATCTGCATCCGGCCAATCCCGAAACCGGCCCACACCGCGTCGGCTGGCAAGTTATCGACCATGGCTTTCATCGTGGTGGTATCTGCCGGTGCACCCCACGGGATGCCCAGGCACAACTGGAACAGCGGGTTATCCAGCAAACCCTCCTTGATCAACTGCTTGGCAAACCACAGGTGACCGGTGTCGAAAATCTCCAGTTCGGCCTTCACGCCCAGCTCGGTAATACGCTTGGCGCCCGCACGCAGTTGCGCCGGGGTGGAGACATAAATGGTGTCGCCATCGCCGAAGTTCAGCGTGCCGCAATCGAGGGTGCAGATTTCCGGCAGCAGTGCTTCGACGTGGGCGAGTCGGGTCAGCGGGCCGACCAGATCGGTGTTGGGGCCGAATTCCATCGGGTTCTCGCCAGCACCGATTTCGAGGTCGCCACCCATGCCGGCGGTGAGGTTGACGATGATGTCGACGTCCGCCTCGCGGATGCGCTCCATCACTTCGCGGTACAGCGCCACGTCACGGCTGAACTTGCCGGTCTGCGGATCGCGCACATGGCAGTGCACAACCGTGGCGCCAGCCTTGGCCGCTTCAACGGCTGCCGCTGCGATCTGTTTCGGGGTGACCGGCACGTGCGGGCTCTTGGCGGTCGTGTCGCCAGCACCGGTGAGTGCGCAGGTGATGATGACGTCGTGGTTCATGGTGCGGTTTCCTTCAGGCGTGATGGGTCTGTCCGCAGCCCTTTTCGGGGCTGCGAAGCTTCGTCCAGTTCCCTCTCCCTCCGGGAGAGGGCTAGGGTGAGGGGCTTTTAAATGAGAGGGTTATTTGCTGGTCAGCTGGAGGTTTTCGGCGGCCGGTTTGCCATCGAAAGTAGTCACACCTTCAAGCCAGCGCTGCTTGTCTTCGGGGTGATCCTTGAGCCATTGCTTGGCTGATTCGAAAGCGTCCTTGTGATCGAGCAGCGGTTGCATCATCCGGCTCTCGTCCTCGGCGGTGAAGGTCAGGTTGGTCAGCAGACGGCCCACGTTCGGGCACTGCTCGGCGTATTTCGGCGCAGTGACCGTCCACACCGTGGCCATGCCTTCGTTCGGGCCGAGGGCGTCGTCGCTGCCGGTCAGATAAGTCATCTTCACATTGACGTTCATCGGGTGCGGCGCCCAGCCGAAGAACACCACGGCCTCTTTGCGGCGCACGGCGCGATCGACGGCGGCAAGCATGCCGGCCTCGCTGGACTCGACCAGCTGGAATTTGCCGAGGCCAAACTGATTCTTGGCGATCATTGCCTTGATCTGCGTGTTGGCGCCCGAGCCTGGCTCGATGCCGTAGATCTTGCCGCCCAGCTCTTTTTCAAACTTGGCGATATCGGCGAAGGTTTTCAGGCCCTTGTCGGCCAGATAGGTCGGCACGGCGAGGGTTGCGCGGGCGTCTTTCAGGCTTGGCGCTTCGAGAACCTTGACCTGATTGGCGTCGACGAACGGCGTGATGGTCTGGGTCATCAGCGGGTTCCAGTAACCGAGGAACAGGTCCAGCCGCTGATCACGTATCCCGGCGAAGATGATTTGCTGGGAGGCGCTGGTTTGTTTGGTGTTGTAGCCGAGGCCGTCAAGCAGGACCTGGGTCATGGCACTGGTGGCGATCACGTCGGTCCAGTTGACCACGCCCATGCGCACGTTCTGGCACGCTGCCGGGTCGGCCGCCATGACGCTGGCGCTCAAGAAAGCGGTACCGCTGAGTGCAAGAACACAGCTGCTGATCAGTCGTTTCATGTCGGGTTCCTCGGCAGGTCGTTTATTGTGAGTTCCGGCATCTGTCGTGCCGGTGATGCAAAGTTACGCAGCTATACGCCCATGAAAGCGCACTACGGCGACTGGCATTTGCACTGTAGCGACCTGTGCGCTTGAACGCTGGCGACAATCGGCGTATCAACGATCCACGCTCCCCTCCCTCTCGTTACCCGCGAATCGAGTGCGCACATGTCTCAGGATTTCTACTTTTTGCTGATGCCGGGGTTCTCCGCCATTGGCTTTATTTCTGCTATCGAACCGCTGCGCGTGGCCAACCGCTTTCGTGGCGAGTTGTATCGCTGGCATGTATTGAGCGCTGATGGCGGGGCGGTGCTGGCGAGCAATGGCATGTCGGTCAACGCCGATGCGGCGTTGGAGCCGCTGAAGAAAGGTGCGACGTTGTTGGTGGTGGCCGGGTTTGAACCGCTGAAGTTCGCCACGCCAACCCTTGAACACTGGTTACGGCGTCTGGATAACGACGGCGTCACCCTTGGTGCAATCGACACCGGCAGTTTTGTACTCGCCGAGGCTGGCCTGCTCGACGGCTATCGCCTGACCCTACACTGGGAAGCCATCGATGCGTTCAAGGAATCTTATCCACAGCTCAGCGTCACTCAGGAGCTGTTCGAGATCGACCGTCGGCGCATCACCTCGGCGGGCGGCACCGCGTCCATCGATTTAATGCTCGATCTGATCGCCCAGGCTCATGGCCCGCAACTGGCGATTCAGGTCAGCGAGCAGTTTGTGCTGGGGCGTATTCGTCCGCGCAAAGATCACCAGCGCATGGAAGTCGCCACGCGTTACGGCATCAACAACAAGAAACTGGTGCAAGTGATCGGCGAGATGGAGCAGCACAGCGAACCGCCGCTGACCACACTGCAATTGGCGGAATCGATCAAGGTTACGCGGCGGCAATTGGAGCGCTTGTTCCGGCTGCACTTGAACGATACGCCGAGCAATTTCTATCTGCGCCTGCGCCTGGAAAAGGCCCGGCAGCTACTGCGCCAGACCGACATGAGCGTGCTCGAAGTCAGCATCGCCTGCGGCTTTGAATCCCCGTCGTACTTCACCCGCAGCTACCGCGCGCGCTTCGCCCGCTGCCCGCGTGAAGACCGGCGTACCGCCCAAGCCTGAAACACACAGAACCCTTGTAGGAGTGAGCCTGCTCGCGATAGCGGCATCACATGCAACATCTTTGTTGACTGATACACCGCTATCGCGAGCAGGCTCACTCCTACAGTTTGATCGCGTTACTTCTTCACCAACGCCGAACACGCCGCTTTATAAGCCTCATGCTGATATTTGTTCAGCGTCCCCGGCAGCTCGAAATTATGCTTCTTCGCCTGCGCATTGATCGTCTGCGGCGACAACAACGTCACCTCACAACCATCGAGCAACTGCAAAATCCCTTCAATCTTGAACGTCGTCGGCCCACCGGCAAACTCACCCTTCTTGCTGCGCTTCTTGATCGCAATCCGATCAATCGAGTTCTCGCGCACAAACGACGCCACTTGCGCCGCGAACAGCTTCACGTTGGCCGCCTCGTCATCTTCGTCCAAGGCGATCTTCTTGGTGGCAAGGGGGACGTGGCTCAAAGCCGAACCGTCGAGAGCGGCCACGGCGATGATCGCTTCGCTGCCTTTGATTTCAATGCCGCAGATGTTCATGGGAAATTCCTTGAAGTGAAGGGGGCAGCTTACAGCTCTAGCTGATTGGCGGTGATGCCGAACGCTGCTGCAATTTTCTCACGCGTAGCCTTGCGAGGCTTGGCGACGGTTTCCTGCTGGGCAAACGCCGGTTGCGAAATGCCCATGCGTTTGGCGACTTCTTCCTGAGTCAGGTTGAGGTGTTCGCGCCAGGCTCGGATCGGTGTTGCCCCGTCGACCATGCGGCTAACTACCTCATGGGGGATCAGATCTGGTTGCATTTTCTGTGCGACGTATTGCGCATAGGGAATGACCACGAAGGCCGGTTTGCCCTCGGCATCGTTGATGATTTGGATGTCAGTAGGTGCGTTCATCGCGTTTTTTGACCCCTTGAATACTGACCACTTTGATTGCGCCGTCCCAATCGAACATCACTCGATAATTGCCGACACGCAGGCGGTAGGCGTAGTCATGGCCGATCAGTGCTTTGACATTGCCCACATCAGGCATGTCGGCAAGCGCCGTAACGGCATCCCGAACCTGTACCTGATGCACAGAATGCAATTTCAAGAGTTGCTTAACGGCCTTTCGAGTCCAGTGGATGCTGTTCATGGAAGAATATAAGTCTTTTATAAGATTATCGAATCTTTACTTATATTTTTCGCTTGGCCAACTGAAAACAGATGTCAGCGTATTGCGTGAAAACCCCGCAGATAAAGGCGTTCACGCAATACGTGTAGGCATGTACGGTATCTTTTGTAGGAAGAGGAGATTGACGCGATGAAAGCAGAAAACGATTCCAGCTTTCCTCCGAGCTTTAAGGATCACTCCTGCCCAATCGACTCCAAAAACTCCGACCGCTCATCGCTCATCCGCGCTACGCAATCATTCTGCGCAATCGTGAATGCTTTGCTCCCCGCGGTAGCCGGGAACGCTTCCACAGCGCAATCCGCATCCCGCGTCTTCAGCCATTGCTGCTGAGCCGTCTTCATCTTGGCAGTGATGTCCGCCAGTTGCGTGGCGTTTTTGCCGTACGCGGTCTGCATGCGTTCGCTCAGGCTGGCGTAGTTGTCCTTGAGCAGGTCTTCAGCAGTGGTGCGGCTGTAGGTCGAGCATTCCAGGGTCTGGACGTCGTTTTCGACGGCGTCGCAGGGGTTGTTGTCGGATTCTTCGGCGGCGTGTACGCCGGTCGCAAGCAAAGCCAAAGCCAGGAAGATCGATTTCATTGTTGTCGCCGCTCTAATCCAGTGGTGTATCCAAGATGCGCAAGATTCTGGCTCAAGCTTGCGGGCTTGAACAGGTAGCTGATCGGAGCGTCGGGCGACCCTTTGTCGCGGATTGACGCTTTCGGCAATTCCCCTGTCGTTTTTGCACCCGGTCGCCCCGGCACCGAGGCATATGCTGGCCCCAAAGCGCCGGCAGACGATTCGGCGCATGAATCGCCAATAAGGGGACGCCTGATGAGCCCAGCCGAATTACACGCCGACAGCATCGTTATCGACGGTCTGATCATTGCCAAATGGAACCGCGAGCTGTTCGAAGACATGCGCAAGGGCGGTCTGACGGCAGCCAACTGCACGGTGTCGGTGTGGGAAGGCTTTCAGGCGACCGTGAACAATATCGCCGCCAGCCAGAAGCTGATCCGCGAAAACAGCGACCTGGTGATGCCGGTGCGCACCACCGCCGACATCCGTCGCGCCAAGGAACAGGGCAAAACCGGCATCCTCTTCGGCTTCCAGAATGCCCACGCGTTTGAAGACCAGATCGGCTATGTCGAGGTGTTCAAGCAACTCGGCGTCGGCATCGTGCAGATGTGCTACAACACCCAGAATCTGGTCGGCACCGGTTGCTACGAGCGTGATGGCGGCCTGTCGGGTTTCGGTCGCGAGATCGTCGCCGAGATGAACCGCGTTGGCGTCATGTGCGATCTGTCCCACGTCGGTTCGAAGACTTCCGAAGAAGTCATCCTCGAATCGAAAAAACCGGTCTGCTATTCCCACTGCCTGCCGTCGGGTCTCAAAGAGCACCCGCGCAACAAGTCCGATGAAGAACTGAAGTTCATTGCCGATCACGGCGGTTTTGTCGGTGTGACCATGTTCGCGCCGTTCCTCGCCAAGGGCATCGATTCGACCATCGACGACTACGCCGGCTCTATAGAAGTGAGCTCGACCTTCGTCTGCGAAGTCGGCTTCGGCATCGGCACCGACTTCACCCAGGGTCACGGTCAGGACTTCTTCGAATACCTGACCCACGACAAGGGCTACGCCCGCCGTCTGACCAGCTTCGGCAAGATCATCAACCCGCTGGGCATCCGCACCGTCGGCGAGTTCCCGAACCTGACCGAAACCCTGCTCAAGCGCGGCCATTCCGAGCGCGTGGTGCGCAAGATCATGGGCGATAACTGGGTCAACGTCTTGAAAGACGTCTGGGGCGAGTAACGCTTTCTCAAGACCGCCGCCGATCTGCTCCCTCTCCCTCTGGGAGAGGGCTGGGGTGAGGGCCGCGGCCAACACTGAATCTAAAATTTTCTGGAGTTAAGTTTCCATGGCCAAGATCGCCCCGCAATTGCCAATCGAAGTCGACAGCGAGACCGGTGTCTGGACCTCTGACGCCCTGCCGATGCTCTACGTGCCGCGGCATTTCTTCGTCAATAACCACATCGGCATCGAGGAAGTGCTGGGCGCTGACGCCTACGCCGAGATCCTCTACAAGGCCGGCTACAAATCCGCCTGGCACTGGTGCGAAAAAGAAGCTGAATGCCACGGCCTGGAAGGCGTCGCCGTATTCGAGCACTACATGAAGCGCCTGTCGCAGCGCGGCTGGGGCCTGTTCAAGATCCAGGACATCGACCTCGACAAAGGCACCGCCAGCGTCAAGCTCGAACACTCGGCGTTCGTCTACGTCTACGGCAAGGTCGGGCGCAAGGTCGACTACATGTTCACCGGTTGGTTTGCCGGTGCCATGGATCAGATTCTTGAGGCGCGTGGAAGCAAAATTCGTACTGTCGCCGAACAAGTCTACGGAGGCTCCGAAGAGGGCCACGATGACGGCCTGTTCACCGTCAAGCCGTTGTAAGCCGAGGACCGTGCCATGGCTTTCGAAGCAATGTTCCAGCCGATCCAGATCGGCAAACTGACCATCCGCAACCGCGTGCTCAGCACCGCACACGCCGAGGTCTACGCGACTGACGGTGGCATGACCACCGACCGCTACGTCAAGTATTACGAAGAGAAAGCCAAGGGCGGTATCGGCCTGGCGATCTGTGGTGGTTCCTCCGTGGTGGCCGTCGACAGCCCGCAGGAATGGTGGAGCTCGGTGAACTTGTCCACCGACCGGATCATTCCGCATTTCCAGAACCTGGCCGACGCCATGCACAAGCACGGCGCCAAGATCATGATTCAGATTACCCACATGGGCCGACGCTCGCGCTGGGACGGCTTCAACTGGCCGACCCTGATGTCGCCGTCCGGCGTGCGTGAGCCGGTGCACCGCGCCACCTGCAAAACCATCGAGCCGGAAGAAATCTGGCGCGTGATCGGCAACTACGCCCAGGCGGCGCGCCGGGCCAAGGCCGGTGGCCTCGACGGCGTTGAACTGTCTGCCGTTCACCAGCACATGATCGACCAGTTCTGGAGCCCGCGCGTCAACAAGCGTACCGATGAATGGGGCGGCACCTTCGAAGGCCGGATGAAGTTCGGCCTGGAAGTGTTGAAAGCCGTACGCGCCGAGGTCGGTGACGACTTCTGCGTGGGCATGCGTCTGTGCGGTGACGAGTTCCACCCGGATGGCTTGTCCCACGAGGACATGAAGCAGATCGCCAAGTATTACGACGACACCGGCATGCTCGATTTCATCGGTGTGGTCGGCTCGGGGTGTGACACCCACAACACCCTGGCCAACGTGATTCCAAACATGAGTTATCCACCGGAGCCGTTCCTGCATCTGGCCGCCGGGATCAAGGAAGTGGTCAAGGTGCCGGTGCTGCACGCACAGAACATCAAGGACCCGAACCAGGCCACGCGGATTCTTGAAGGCGGTTACGTCGACATGGTCGGCATGACCCGCGCGCACATCGCTGACCCGCACCTGATCGCCAAGATCAAGATGGGCCAGATCGATCAGATCAAACAGTGCGTCGGCGCCAACTATTGCATCGACCGTCAGTACCAAGGCCTCGACGTGCTGTGCATCCAGAACGCCGCAACGTCCCGTGAATACATGGGCGTGCCGCACATCATCGAGAAATCCACCGGCGTCAAACGCAAAGTGGTGATCGTCGGTGCCGGCCCGGCCGGGATGGAAGCGGCCCGCGTGGCCGCCGAGCGTGGCCACGACGTGACCTTGTTCGAGAAAAAGGAATTCATCGGCGGGCAGATCACCACCGCGTCGAAAGCGCCGCAGCGCGACCAGATTGCCGGTATCACCCGCTGGTTCCAGCTAGAACTGGCGCGGCTGAAAGTCGATCTGCGACTGGGCACGGCGGCCGATGCCGACACCATCATGGACTTGCGTCCGGACGTAGTGGTGCTGGCGGTCGGCGGGCATCCGTATCTGGAACAGAACGAACACTGGGGCGCCGCCGAAGGGCTGGTGGTCAGTAGTTGGGATGTGCTCGACGGCAAGGTCGCACCGGGCAAGAACGTGTTGGTCTACGACACCATCTGCGAGTTCACCGGGATGTCGGTCGCCGACTTCCTCGCCGACAAAGGCAGCCAGGTCGAGATCGTCACGGACGACATCAAGCCGGGCGTGGCCATTGGCGGTACGTCGTTCCCGACCTACTACCGCAGCATGTACCCGAAAGAAGTGATCATGACCGGCGACATGATGCTCGAGAAGGTCTACCGCGAGGGCGACAAACTCGTGGCAGTGCTGGAGAACGAATACACCGGCGCCAAAGAGGAGCGGGTGGTCGATCAGGTGGTGGTGGAAAACGGCGTGCGTCCGGATGAGGAAATCTACTACGCGCTCAAAGAGGGTTCGCGCAACAAGGGCCAGATCGACGTCGAAGCGTTGTTCGCGATCCAGCCGCAACCTTCGCTGAGCGAGGCGGGCGACGGCTACTTGCTGTTCCGCATCGGCGACTGCGTGGCGCAGCGCAACACGCACGCCGCGATCTACGACGCCCTGCGGCTCTGCAAGGATTTCTAAAAGCTAGTGAACCGATCGTTCCCACGCTCTGCGTGGGAATGCCGCAATGGACGCTCTGCGTCCGCTTTGGGACGCGGAACGTCCCGGGATGCATTCCCACGCAGAGCGTGGGAACGATCATTGAACGCCGTGTTTCTCCAGGTTGTACTGGTGGGAGCTTCACCATGTTGAACACCCTTCTTCCAATCCTGTTGTTCGCCGCTTTGGGCCTTGGTGTCCTCGGCGCGTTGCGGCGGGTGGCCATGTGGCGTCAGGGCCGGGCCTCGAAGGTCGATCTGATCGGCGGCCTGTTGGCCATGCCCAAGCGCTATATGGTCGACTTGCACCACGTGGTGGCGCGGGACAAATACATCGCCAACACCCACGTGGCCACGGCCGGCGGTGCGGTGGCGTCGATCGTGCTGGCGCTGCTGGTGCACGGTTTCGGCCTGCATAACCGCATTCTCGGTTACGCCTTGCTGCTGATGACAGCGGTGATGTTCGTCGGCGCGATCTTCGTTTATCGGCGTCGACTCAACCCGCCAGCGCGGCTGTCGAAAGGCCCGTGGATGCGCCTGCCGAAAAGCCTGCTGGCGTTCTCGGCGTCGTTCTTTCTGCTGACATTGCCCGTGGCCGGAATCCTGCCGGAGAACTTTGGCGGCTGGGTGCTCGCAGTGATTCTGGGAATCGGTGTGTTGTGGGGCGTGTCGGAGCTGTTCTTCGGCATGACCTGGGGCGGACCGATGAAGCACGCCTTCGCCGGTGCGCTGCATTTGGCCTGGCACCGTCGCGCCGAACGTTTTGGCGGCGGTCGTTCCACCGGTTTGAAGCCTTTGGATTTGAACGATCCGAGTGCTCCGCTGGGTGTTGAGAAACCCAAGGATTTCACCTGGAACCAGTTGCTCGGTTTCGACGCCTGTGTGCAGTGCGGCAAGTGTGAAGCCGCGTGCCCGGCGTTCGCCGCCGGCCAGCCGCTGAACCCGAAAAAACTGATTCAGGACATGGTCGTCGGCCTCGCTGGCGGCACCGATGCGAAGTTCGCCGGCAGTCCTTATCCTGGCAAACCCATCGGCGAACACTCAGGCAATCCGCATCAACCAATCGTCAATGGTCTGGTCGACGCCGAAACCCTGTGGTCGTGCACCACCTGCCGCGCCTGCGTCGAGGAATGCCCAATGATGATCGAGCACGTCGATGCCATCGTCGACATGCGCCGTCACCTGACTCTGGAAAGAGGCGCGACCCCGAACAAGGGCGCCGAAGTCCTCGAAAATCTCATTGCCACCGACAACCCCGGCGGTTTCGCCCCGGGCGGGCGGATGAACTGGGCGGCGGACTTGAACCTCAATCTGCTCAGCGAAAAGAAATCCACCGACGTGCTGTTCTGGGTTGGCGACGGTGCGTTCGACATGCGCAACCAGCGCACCCTGCGCGCGTTCGTCAAAGTGCTGAAAGCGGCAAAAATCGACTTCGCCGTACTCGGGCTCGAAGAGCGTGACAGCGGTGACGTCGCGCGGCGTCTTGGCGATGAAGCGACCTTCCAGTTGCTCGCCAAACGCAACATCCAGACCCTGGCCAAGTACAGCTTCAACCGAATCGTCACCTGCGATCCGCACAGCTTCCATGTGCTGAAAAACGAGTACGGCGCGTTCGACGGCAACTACCTGGTGCAGCACCACAGCACCTACATGGCCGAAATCATTCAGGCCGGTGCGCTCAATCTCGGTCAGCACAAAGGCAACAGCGTGACCTATCACGATCCGTGCTACCTCGGTCGCTACAACGGCGAGTATGAAGCGCCGCGTGAAGTGCTGCGTGCCCTCGGCATTGAGGTCAAAGAGATGCAACGTTCCGGCTTCCGTTCGCGCTGCTGCGGCGGTGGCGGTGGGGCACCGATCACTGACATTCCGGGCAAGCAGCGGATTCCCGATATGCGCATGGAAGACATCCGCGAGACCGGCGCCGAACTGGTGGCCGTGGGTTGTCCACAGTGCACGGCGATGCTTGAAGGCGTGGTCGAACCGCGTCCGCTGATCAAGGACATTGCCGAGCTGGTCGCCGACGCACTGCTCGAAGACGCCGCGCCGAACAAGCCTGCGACCCCGGCCAAACGTGAACCTGCGGAGGCCCACTGATGAGCGACATTATCCGCCGCGACCCACGCGCCGAATGGATTGCGCGTAACCGTCTGCATCCGCTGCACGCGGCCATGCAACCGGCGCAACACAGCTGGATGGGCCCCAACGGCATCATCCGCAAGAACCTGCACGGCATCGGTTTTATCGGCCCCAACGGCATCAAGCGGATCGACCGCAGCGGCGCGCAGCAGGGCGGGGCGGTCAAACGTTCGGCGGCTGTGGAAGTGCAATTGCCGCTGCATCAGGTGCCCGCGCCCGCGTTTTATATCAGCGTGGTGCCGGACATGGTCGGTGGCCGCTTGAGCAGCCATGATCGCGACTTGCTTGGTCTCGCCCATCAACTTGCCGGCAAGGATGGCGCGGTGTTGGCGGTGGTCTTTGGCGAGCACAAGGAAAACGCTTTCGCCACCGCCGGCGTCGATCGCTTGCTGGTGCTCGAAGGCGAACAGTTCAGCGGTTATGCACCGGAACAGCGGGTGCAAGGTTTGCGCGCTGTGGATAACCAGTTCAACCCGCGTCATTGGCTGCTGCCGGACAGCCGCAGCGGTGGCGGCGAACTCGGTCGGCGCTTTGCCGCTGCACTGGGTGAACGCCCGGCGACGCGGGTCTGGCAGGTCAAGGATCAGGAATGCATCGGCCGCGCTGGCGCTGGGCTGCAAGACCTCGCCCGTCCGATTGCACGGTTGATTCTGGCTGCGGCCGAATGCGCCGAGCCGGTCAGCGAAACCCGTCACGAAGCGTTGTCGGTGGAGTTATCCACAAGCGTCGCGCGCAGCCTGTCGCGGATCGAAGATCTCGGCGCGGTGGCGGTCGATCCGGCAGCGATTCCGATGGCCGAAGCGGAGTTCATTTTCTCCGGCGGTAACGGGGTCAAGGATTGGGCACTGTTCCACGAAACAGCCGCCGCACTCGGCGCCACCGAAGGCGCGTCGCGGGTGGCGGTGGACGATGGCTTCATGGCGCGTGATCGCCAGGTCGGCGCGTCCGGCACCTGGGTTACCGCGCGGGTTTATGTGGCTGTGGGTATCTCTGGTGCGATCCAGCACCTGCAGGGCATCGGCGCCTGCGACAAAGTCGTGGCGATCAATCTCGATCCGGGTTGCGACATGATCAAGCGTGCTGACCTCTCAGTGATTGGCGAGAGCGCCGAGATCCTGCAGGCCCTGATTGCGGCGGTCGCGGCTTACCGCAATGAAGCCAAGCGCGATGCGGCTTAAGGAAACGCTATGAACACGAAGATTATCAGTCTGGTTTCAATTGGCGCCCACCCGACCTCCGGGCGGCCGCGCCGCGCCGATCAGGACGCGCGCGCCGTGGAACTCGGTCTGCAACTGGCTGGGGATAACCTGCAAGTGCTGCATGCCGGCGACGTTGCGGAACCGGCGTTGCGCGCTTATCTGGGCATGGGCCTGGAGCAGATGCATGTGCTCGAGCAGCCTGCTGGCGCCGATGCTTTGCCGGCGCTGACCGCGTACCTGCGCGAAGCGGGCGCCCAAGTTGTACTGACCGGCAGCCAGGCGGAAACCGGTGAAGGTTCGGGGATGTTGCCGTTCCTGCTGGCCGAAGGTCTGGGCTGGCCGCTGGTGGTCGGATTGGCGCAGGTCGAATCGATCAACGACGGCTCGGCGCTGGTGCTGCAAGCGTTACCGCGCGGGCAACGGCGGCGCTTGAAGGTGAAGCTGCCGTTCCTCGCGACTGTGGATAACGCCGCGCCGAAGCCTCGGCAGAGCGCTTACGGCCCGGCGCGACGCGGAATTCTGGAGGCTGCTGATGTCGAGGTTGTCGACGATGAACTCCTCGCGGTTGCCACCCTGCAATCGGCCAAACCACGGCCTAAACGCTTGAAAGTGATCAAAGCCAAAAGCGGCGCCGACCGCATGAAAGCCGCTACCGCCAAAGCCAGTGGCGGCGGTGGACAAGTGCTCAAAGGCGTCACCCCGCAGGCCGGTGCCGAAGCCATCCTCAAGTTGTTGATTGAAGAAGGCGTCGTCCGCTAGCCCCGCCCCCCCCAAAATCTCTGTAGGAGCTGACGAGTGCAACGAGGCTGCGATCTTTTGACGTTGATCTTTGAAAACAAAATCAAAAGATCGTAGCCTCGTTGCACTCGTCAGCTCCTACAGGTCAGTGGGTTCGCCAAAGGAATAATGTGAATGACTGTTGAGTTTCGACCTGCGCGGCGTACGGATGCGCGTGAGATTGCCCGCTTGTTTCAGATTTCCTCGGAGGGGGCTGCGGATTACATCTGGAGTCAGTTGGCCGAGCCTGGGGAAGCGCTGCTGGATGTCGGCGAACGGCGTTATGCCCGCGACGACGTGGATTTCTCTTGGCAGAACTGCCTGATCGCTGAGGCCAATGGGCGGGTCGTTGGCATGATGCACAGCTATGCCATGCGCGAAGATCCCGATCCGACGCCGCCCACCGATCCGGTGCTGGCGCCGTATGCCGATATGGAAGTAGCGGATTCGTTGTACATCTCCAGCCTGGCGCTGCACGAAGGCTGGCGCAATCAGGGATTGGGCGTGCAGTTCCTCCAGCATGCCCAGGCGCGCGCCGATCAGTTGGCGCTCAACGGTTTGAGCCTCATCGACTATGCGGCCAATACCGGTGCGCGGCGTTTCTACGAGCGCCATGGCTTCGGCATCATCAAAACCTGCCAGGTGGCACCGCATCCGCTGATTCGGGTGACCGGTGCGGCTTATCTGATGCACCGCGCTTAACGTTCGGTTATCCACCGGGCAGCGTTTACGCACAATCCCTGTTGGTCAGTCTGTGGATAAGGTGTTCGCGCCTCACTGCAAGTCACGTCAATCGTGGCTTGCAGCCCGCAGATCAAAAAACGACCAGCCTAAGTGACGGTTTTTCCGAGGGTTTTCCTCAGGATAACGGCGTAAGTTGCCCCCAATCTCTGTTGGCGCTTCTGTGGATAAGATGTTCGCTATCCGCTGCGAGCCTTATAAAACGTGGCTTACAGAGTATTGGTCAATATTTGTTCAATTTACGGTTGTGTTCGACAAATTGTCTATCGAAGAGTGATTTTTCACAGCCTTGCGGGTTTTTCCACAGACAAGGCAAAGTTACCCCCGATCTCTGTTGGCGCTTCTGTGGATAACGTGTTCGCCATCTGCTACAGGCCATGCAGGCCGGGGCTTACGAGGATATGATCAAAAAACGACCAATGCGCCTCGCAAACCGTCCTTCTGGATAAGTCACGATTTTTCTTCGCAAATCAGCGAGTTATTTTCCCACTCATCCACAGTTACCCCCATTTGCTGTGGGTGGCTATGTGGATAACTTGTTCGTCGAACCCGATAAGCCCCGCCCGCCATAGTGCAAACGGCACTTGATCACATTTCATACAGTTCTAAGGCGTTGCCTTGACTTCGAATCCGCTGCTGTCTTCACTGCAATGGCACAAGGACAGCCGTCACTTATCCACATCAGGTTCTGGGAGAACGCATGATGGATAGTCGCTCACACCGCTCCCCGCCCTTTCCCCGCAAGCGCACGCTGCGTCGTGCCGCCAATCAGCACGCTCGCCTGTAGCGCGCCAACCTGCCAGACCGCTGTGCTGTCGCCGGACTTGATCCGGTGGCCAGGTGTCCGTTCGCCCATCGATTGCAGGCAACCGCAGAGTTGCCCCATCTGCCTGATTAGAGGATGCACCCCATGACACGGATCGCAACGCCCACCAGCGAGATCAAGGAACACTACGATGTGATTGTCATTGGCTCGGGTTACGGCGGCGGCATTGCCGCGTCGCGCCTGTCCCGTGCCGGCAAACGTGTGTGCCTGCTCGAGCGCGGCCGGGAAATCCAGCCCGGCGAATACCCCAACACCATGATCGCCGCCACCGAAGAGCTGCAGGTGCATGACCCTGATGGTCATATCGGTTCGCGCACCGGCCTGTTCGACTTGCACATCAACGCCCAGCAAAACGTCGTGGTCGGTTGCGGCCTCGGTGGCACGTCGCTGATCAATGCCAACGTAGCCCTTGAGCCCGAGCCTGGTGTGTTCGACGACCCGCGCTGGCCGCAAGCGGTGCGTGAACACCGCGACACGCTGCTCAAGGACGGTTATGCCCGCGCTCGCGAGATGCTCAAACCCACTCCTTATCCGAGCACTTCGCCGAACCTGCCCAAGCTCGACGCCAACAAGAAATCGGCTGATTTTCTCAAGCAAGGTGCGCATTTCTACAAGCCGCCGATCAACGTGACCTTCGACAAGTTGCCGAATAACCTCAACCACGTCGGTGTCGAGCAGCTGCCGTGCAATCAGTGCGGCGACTGCGTCTCGGGCTGTAACAACAAAGCCAAGAACACCACGTTGATGAACTATCTGCCGGACGCCTGGAACCACGGCGCAGAGATTTTCTGTCAGGCCGAGGTGCGCCATCTGGAGCGCGACGGTGACGGCTGGATCGTGCATTTCCAGTACCTCGACAGCGGGCGTGAAATGTTCAGCGCGCCGACATTGTTCGTGAAGGCCGATATCGTCGTGGTCTCCGCCGGCACACTTGGCTCGACCGAAATCCTCCTGCGTTCGCGCGACAAAGGCGTGGTGATGTCCGGCCAACTCGGCGAGAACATGAGCGGCAACGGCGATATCCTCGGCTTCGGCCACAACTGCGAGCAGGTCATCAACGGCATCGGTTTCGGCGCACATTCGGCCAAGGAACTGCACCCGGTCGGCCCGTGCATCACCTCGGTCATCGACATGCGCACCGAAGGCGACTGGCGCAGCCGCATGGTCATCGAAGAAGGCTCGATCCCCGGCGCGCTCGGCCGGCCGATGGTGCCGAGCATGGCGGGTTTCGCCGAGATGATCGGCGTGGCCACCGATGACAGCTTCAGCGGCAAGGTGAAATACAAGGAGCGCGAAGCCGAAAGCTTCCTGCGCGGCCCGTATTACGGCGCGCTGCACAACATGCAGACCTACCTGATCATGAGCCACGACAGCGGTCAGGGGCGGATGGTCCTCGACAACAAAGATCAACTGCGCATCGATTGGCCCGGCGTTGGCGAGCAGGAGAACTTCAAACTCGGTAACCAGCGTTTGCAGCAGAGCACCAAGGCGTTGGGCGGCGTGTGGGTGGAGAATCCGATCTGGACCAAGCTGCTCAAGCACAGCATCGTCTCCGTGCATCCGTTGGGCGGTTGCGTGATGGCTGAAGACGCCGCGCAAGGCGTGGTCAATCACAAAGGCCAGGTGTTCAGCGGCGCCAGTGGCACCGATGTCTACACCAATTTGTACGTGACTGACGGCGCGGTGATTCCGACGTCATTGGCGGTGAATCCGTTGCTGACGATTTCCGCCGTGAGCGAGCGCAACATGGGCCTGCTTGCCGCTGATCGTGGCTGGCAGATCGACTACACGCTGCCCTCGGCGCCACGCAAAGCGGTGGCGCCGCCGACCCTTGGTGTGCAGTTCACCGAAACCATGAAAGGTTACTTCTCCCGCGCCTTCACCGCGGCGCAAATCACCGATCTGAAAGTCTACGAAGCGGCAGCCAAACGCGGCGAGGCGGATAACTCGCCGATCGATTTCACCCTGACGATCACCGCCAACGACCTCAACCGCATGATCAAGGAACCCGAGCACGCGGCCACGATTGTCGGCACCGTCATCGCGCCGGCGTTGTCAGCACAGCCGCTGACCGCGAGTAACGGCGTGTTCAACCTGTTCGAACAATTCGAGCAGCAGGTCGATACACGCCACATGAAATACGACATGAAACTGACTGCCGAGGACGGCAACGACTATTTCTTCAGCGCCTTCAAAACCGTGCCGGAAGACAACGGCGTGCTGAACATCTGGCACGACACCAGCACGCTGTACGTGACGCTGTATCGCGGCCCGGACAAATCCGGCGAGGTGATCGGTTCCGGGGTGATGCACATTCATCCGACCGATTTCGCCAAGCAGATGACCACCATGAAGGTCCTCAATGCGCGTAACGAACGTGAGCGCATCGAAGGGCTGGCGCGGTTCGGCAAGTTCTTCGCCGGGATTCTCTGGGAAAGCTACGGCGGCGTGTTTGCCGGCGATATCTACTTCAATCCGGATGCACCGCCACGGTTGAAGCGGCCGCTGGATGCACCGGTTCCGGCAGTGCATTTTTTCCCCACCGAAGATGGCGTCGAATTGCGCCTGACGCGTTATCAGGCCGGCAGCAAAGGCCCGGTGATGCTGGTGCATGGCTTGGGTGTGGGCTCGAACATCTTCTCCACTGATACCATTCAAACCAACCTGCTCGAATACCTGTGCAAGCACGATTATGACGTGTGGCTGCTGGATTTTCGCGTGAGCATTCTGCTGCCGGCGAGCAAGAAGGAGTGGAACGGCGACCAGATCGCGCAATACGACTTCAAGGCTGCCATCGCGCAGATTCAGCAACAAACCAACGCCCGCGATGTGCAGTGCGTGGTGCATTGCTACGGCGCGACGACGTTCTTCATGTCGCTGCTCGCCGGTTTGCAGGGCGTGCGTTCGGTGGTCTGCTCGCAGATTGCTGCGGACACCGTGGTCGCTACCGCCACCGGATTGAAAGCCGGTCTGCATTTGCCGGGGATGCTCGATGCCATCGGCATCAAGTCGATGACCGCTTACGCCGACAGCAAGGAAAACTGGTTCAACAAACTCTACGACAAGGCCCTCAACGGTTATGCGCGGATCGAAGCGCAGGGTTATTGCACCAATCCGGTGTGCCACCGCATCACCTTCATGTACGCGTCGCTGTATCGCCACGACACCCTCAACGAAACCCTGCACGACAACCTGCACGAGTTGTTCGGCGAGTCGAACATCGAGACCTTCGAGCATCTGGCGCTGATCGTGCGCAAAGGGCATCTGGTGGATTTCAAAGGCAACGATGTGTACATGCCGCACTTTGACCGGCTGACCATGCCGATCTGCTTTATCAGCGGCGCCGACAACCAGTGCTACCTACCGGAAAGCACCCTCAAGACCTACCAGCGTTTGTGCGACATGCATGGGCCTGCGCGTTACAGCCGACAAGTGGTGCCGGGCTACGGCCACATCGACTGCATGTTCGGCAAGAACGCGGTGGTCGATGTCTATCCGATCATCCTTGAACACCTGGAGAAAACTGCCCTCGGGTAACCGCCGATCGTTGATCGTTCCCACGCTCCGCGTGGGAACGCATCCCGGGACGCTCTGCGTCCCAAGAGCGGACGCAGAGCGTCCATGGCGGCATTCCCACGCGGAGCGTGGGAACGATCTGGGGAACTGATATGGACAGCTACATCCGCTGGTTTCAACGCTTCATCTGGATCGGCATTGCCATGAACATGGTGTTCGCCATCCCCGCGCTGTTTGCGCCGGGGTTGCTGACATCGGTGGTCGGGCTGCCGCCGCAACTCTCCGACCCATGGCTGGAAAACGCCGGGATGCTGCTGGTCGGCATCAGCGTGTTTTACATGCCGTCGGGTTTCAACGCACCGCGATACGTGGTGCATTCCTGGCTGTGTGTGCTGACGCGGTTGATCGCGGTGATCTTCTGGATTTACCTGATCAACACCAGCATTCAAGGCTCAGTATTCGTGCCGATGCTGATGGGCGATCTGAGCTTCTTTCTGATTCTCGGCATTTTGCTGTACTTGGGCACCACGCCGGAAAACCGGCCATGGGCGCTGCTCTGCGATGGCTGGCGCGAGTGGCGCGCGGCGTGGGCGCGGCAATGGCAGAGTCACGCCTTCAAGGTCGGCACGCTGGTGGTGGTCGCGGTGCTCGGTTTTATCGGCTACGAAACCTGGTATCAGATGCTCCGCGTCGTTCCCGAGCAGGAATATGCCTCCGACGAAGACCACTACAAGTACGCCGCCATTGGCCTCGGTATCGAAGCGCGTATTCCGTATTACCTGTTCGCGGTGCTGCCGCAGATGTGCCCGGAGAAAATGCCCAAACCCGGTGGTTGGGAAGTCTTCGGCTTCCTTTTTGAAAACGGCAAGGACCTGCCGATCGGCATGGCCAAGCGACAGATCGGCTACCCGACGGTCGAGCCGAATTGCGCGCTGTGCCACACTGGTTCCTACCGCGCCAATGCCAGTGACGTCGCCGTCAATGTACCCAGTGCACCGGCCAATACCCTGCAACTGCAAGCCTTCCAGTGGTTCGCCTACGATTGCGCCAGCGACCCGAAATTCACCACCGACGCGGTGATGGCGGCGATCAACAGCAAGTTTCAGTTGGGCTTCTTCGAAAAACTCTACAACCGCTACCTGATCATGCCGATGGCAAAAAGCGCACTGCTCAAGCAGAAACAGGCCTACGCCTGGCAGAAACTGCGTCCGCAACAGGGCCCGGGCCGCACGGATACCTTCAACCCGACGAAAATGGTCGTGTTCGGCTTCCCGGATGACTCGACCATCGGCACTGTCGATTTGCCGCAGGTGTGGAACCAGCAACCGCGCGAATCGATGTACCTGCACTGGGATGGCAATAACAACAAGATCCACGAACGCAACTACGCCGCGGCAATGGCCGTCGGTGCGACGCCGGAATCGGTGTTGCCGCCGAGCTTCAATCGCGTGACCAACTGGCTGCTCGGGCACAAGGCGCCGGCGTGGCCGTGGGCGCTGGATCAAGCAAAAGTCGCGCAGGGCAAACCGATCTGGGAGGCCAACTGCGCCGCTTGTCATGACTTCGGCCGCGCCGATACCGGGCAGGTCACGACCAACATCGACCAGCTCGGCACCGATCCGCACCGGCTCGATTCGTTTACCACCGGTCTGGTGGCCGCGTTCCATTCCTTCAAGAAACCGCCGTTTGATTTCGGCGCGTATCGCAAAACTCAGAGCTACAGCAACACGCCCACCGACGGCGTCTGGTTGCGCGCGCCGTACCTGCACAACGGCTCGGTACCGACGCTGTGGGACTTGCTGCAACCAGCGGAAAAACGTCCGCAGACGTTCATCACCGGTTCCGACATCTACGATCCGGTCAACGTTGGTTTTGTCACCAGCGGCGCCCAAGCCAAAGCCTCGGCCGACTTCAAATACGACACGCGGCTGGAGGGTAACCACAACAGCGGTCACCTGTACGGCACAACCCTGTCGGACGACGACAAACGCGCGCTCATCGAATTCATGAAAACCCTGTGAACCTTACGGAGAGAGGATTACGCCATGTCACTGGTCAGTCATTGGGAACACGAGTACGACAAGGTCAAAGTGCGCATTCACGGCTTGTTCACGCGCATGGAAATGGCCTGGATGAAACTCATCAGCGAGCTGGAGCCGCAGGAGTTTCAAGCGATCATCAAGTTGCTGCAGCGCGGCCATGATCAGGCGCAGTACGTGCTGAAAAATGGCGAGTTGCCGGACGACGAACCCGCCGTACCGTGGGAGTTGTCCCATGGTCTGTCGATCCTGCGTATTGGTAACGCCACACCGCTGCCGCAATCGCCGGATCAACTGGCGACCCGGGTGCTCAAGGACGGCACGATGCTTGGCTGTCGCAAGTGGGAACTGCTCGATCTGCTGTGGAGTGAGGCGCTGCTGAAGTGGATCGAGAACCTGCGCCATCACGCGACGTTCGGCACTGACCCGGCGGTGGTGCAAATGGACCGTGAGGTGACCCTGGCGATTGCCGGTGACTGGGGCACCGGGCCGTTCGACAGCCACGCACCAGCGGTGTCGGTGGCCAATCAGATGCAACTGGCTCAGGCCGATTTCACCATTCATCTGGGCGATGTGTATTACGCCGGCAGTCATTCCCAGGAAGACGTCGACATGGCGGGCTGGCCGATGGGGACGCACGGCTCGTTCACCCTCAACTCGAACCACGAGATGTACAGCGGCGCCCACGGCTATTTCAAGGAACTGGCCAAGCGTTTTCCGGGGCAGCAGGGCACCAGTTATTTTGCCTTGATCAACGACGACTGGCTGGTGGTCGGGCTGGATTCCGCCTACGCCTCGGACGCGATGAACCTGTACATGGACGGCACGTTGAACGAGCCGCAGATCGAGTGGATGAAAGGCCTGCCGAAACGCAAAAAAATCATGGTGTTCAGCCATCATCAGGGCTTCGATATTTCCGGGCACAACGAGACTGCGTTGTATCAACCGGTGTGCGATGCACTGGGGCGTGAGCCGGACTATTGGTATTGGGGGCATCTGCACAACGGCATCGTTTATGCGCAGCAGGGCGGTTTGCACGCGCGTTGCGCAGGGCACGGGGCGATTCCCTATGGCAGTTCCAGTGAGCTGAACGGGCATTCGCGGGTGTTGTGGTCGGAGACGCAGGATGCCAAGGATCCGGCGTATCCGCTGCGGGTGTTGAACGGGTACGCGAAGATCCGCTTGGTGGGGGAGGAGATATTTGAGGAGTTTATTGGTGAGGATGGATCGGTGAGGTGGTCATCCAAATGAGGCGGTGACTGTTCTGACGCCATCGCGAGCAGGCTCACTCCTACAGTTGGAATGCGTTCCCCTGTAGGAGTGAGCCTGCTCGCGAAGCCTTTGCTTTTAGCCTTGGACGGGGACGCCTTTGAGGTACGGCGCAGGCTCGGCGCCGAGGTTGTTCAGCAAGCGCTCGCTGTACCAGTCGACGAAGTTGACCACGCCAAATTCATAGGTCTTCGAATAAGGCCCTGGCTGATACGCCGTCGAGTTGATCCCGCGCTGGTTCTCCTCAGCCAGACGCCGATCCTGATCGTTGGTCGCATCCCACACCTGGCGCATGCGCTCGACATCGTAATCCACGCCCTCGACCGCGTCCTTGTGCACGATCCACTTGGTGGTGACCATGGTTTCCTGCGCGCTGATCGGCCACACGGTGAAGACGATGATGTGATCGCCCATGCAGTGGTTCCACGAGTGCGGCAGGTGCAGGATGCGCATCGAGCCCAGATCCGGATTCTTGATCCGGCCCATCAGTTTCGCGCAGCCCTGTTTGCCGTCGAGGGTCATCGACACGGTGCCCTTGAGCAGCGGCATGCGCACGATGCGGTTGCGCAGGCCGAAACTGGCGTGGGCATAAGGAATCTTTTCGGCTTCCCACGCTGCAGCGGAGGCGGCGACGTGATCCTTGAACGCCTGATCGGCGCGCGGGTCGGTGACGTCGTCCCATTCCAGCAGGGTTTTCAGCAATTCCGGGTGCGACGCGTTGCAGTGGTAGCACTCGCGGTTGTTTTCCAGCACCAGTTTCCAGTTGGCCTTTTCCATCAAGGTGGTGGTGATCGCCACCTTGGTGTTTTCCATGTCGTACGGTTCCATGTAGTGGTTCAGTGTCGACAGGAAGTCATCGATGGCTGG
Organism: Pseudomonas sp. NPDC089741; assembly: GCF_044748825.1. Taxonomy (NCBI): domain Bacteria; kingdom Pseudomonadati; phylum Pseudomonadota; class Gammaproteobacteria; order Pseudomonadales; family Pseudomonadaceae; genus Pseudomonas; species Pseudomonas sp. NPDC089741. The sequence continues at coordinate 31,251 of NZ_JBIVGT010000019.1, forward strand.
CGGGTTCTCGGCCAGGCTGATGAAGATGTAGCCGCCGGCGGTCTTCACGTTCACCGGTTTCAAACCGTACTGCTTCATGTCGAAGTCGGCGCCCATTTCGGTGCCAGCGAACAGCAGGCGGCCGTCCAGCTCGTACGTCCACTGGTGGTAGTGGCAGACCAGTTTGGCGACTTTGCCTTTTTCACTGGTGCACAGGCGCGAGCCACGGTGGCGGCAGACGTTATGGAACGCATGCACCACACCCTCGGCGCCTCGGATGACGATGATCGGGTTCTTGCCGATCTGCAGGGTCAGGTAGTTGCCCTTGGCCGGGATCTCGCAGGTCATGCCGGCGATCAACCACTCTTTCTGGAAGATCTCCTGCATGTCGATATCGAACAGCCGCTCGTCGCTATAGAACGGCTGTGGCAGCGAAAACGTCCGCTCGCGCTCCTGGAGCATTTGTGCGGTGGCCTTGCGTGCGGGTTCCAGCGGATCGCCCAGGCTGATTTTTGCGGTGACGTCCATCGATGTAATCCTCAAGGCCATCTGCGTGGCCGGCGAAAGTGGCTGATCAGGTGTGCTGCAACGGGTGCTACGCAAGGTGTAAAGAAGCTGTCTTGGTGTTGGGGCGAGTGTGGGCCCGGCGCAGGGCGCAACCTTATCCATGGGCGACATGGTGCAATCTGTTCCCGACGCGCAACCCCCGGTGGTTGGGGGCTGGTCGCGATAAGTATGCCGATGTCGCGGATAGGTAAACGGACGGTCTGCGCTATACGCAGAATCGCCGACATGAGGCCGACAGTCGGCCGTGGAGAACAGCATGTCCAACAGCTTCCTGAATCCGGTCACCACCCAGACCTGGGCCAATGGCCGACACATCGTCCGTTGCGTCAAAGTCATCCAGGAAACCTGGGACGTGCGCACCTTCTGCTTCATGGCTGATCAGCCGATCCTGTTCTTCTTCAAACCCGGGCAGTTCGTCACCCTGGAGTTGGAAATCGAAGGCCAGCCGATCATGCGCTCGTACACGATCTCCAGTTCGCCGTCGGTGCCGTACAGCTTTTCGGTGACGATCAAGCGCGTGCCGGGTGGCAAGGTTTCCAACTGGCTGCACGACACGCTTCACGAGGGGCAAGAGTTGGCGGTGCACGGGCCGGTCGGGCTGTTCAATGCCATCGACTTTCCGAGCCCGAAAGTCTTGTACCTCAGTGGCGGCGTCGGCATCACGCCGTGCATGTCGATGGCGCGCTGGTTTTACGACACCAACGCCAACGTCGACATGACCTTTATCCACAGCGCGCGTTCGCCGAAAGACATCATCTATCACCGCGAGCTGGAGCATATGGCGTCGCGGATCGACAACTTCAGCTTGCACCTGATTTGTGAGAAGCACGGCTTGGGTGAGCCGTGGGCTGGGTATCGCGGTTACCTCAATCACAAGATGCTTGAGCTGATGGTGCCGGACTTCCTTGAACGCGAGGTGTTCTGCTGCGGTCCGACGCCGTACATGAACGCGGTCAAGCGCCTGCTGGAAGTGGCCGGTTACGACATGTCGCGGTACCACGAGGAATCCTTTGGCGCCACGCCGCCGGAAGCCCGTGCCGATGCAGTGGAACAGGCCGAACAGGCAGCCGATGCGCCGGAAATCGATGCGGCGGATCTGCATCAGGTTGAATTCACCTCGTCCGGCAAGAGCATTCGTGTGGCCCCGGGTGAAACCGTGCATGCGGCGGCGGCCAAGCTGGGGCTGATGATTCCGAAAGCGTGCGGCATGGGCATTTGCGGGACGTGCAAGGTGCTTAAGCTGGGGGGCGAAGTGGAGATGGAGCACAACGGCGGGATTACCGAGGATGACGAAGCCGAGGGGTACATTCTGTCTTGCTGCAGCGTGCCGAAGGGGGATGTGCGGATCGAGTTCTGAAGTCCGCGCCAGACTCAAGCTGCCCCTCACCCTAACCCTCTCCCAGAGGGAGAGGGGACTGACCGAGTTGTTCTCACGAGGTACACCGACTTGAGATATCGAGTCGACTATGGATTCGGTAAAACAGTTTCAGGTCGGCGAAATCCTCAAATATCCCCCATTCAGTCCCCTCTCCCTCCGGGAGAGGGCTAGGGTGAGGGGCTTTTCAGTCGATAAACAAATCCGGCATCAACGCCGCGTCGCTTTCTCGATCAAAGCGATATTGACCGAACTCCGTCACGCCGCTCTCGCGCAAAATCTCCTCATCAATCAACAACCGGCCGGTGATCTGTCGCTCGCGGCTAGCCAGGATCACATGCGCCGCATCCGCCATGATCGAAGGCAGGCGCGCCTGCTTGAACGACTCCCGATTCCCCAACTGAAACTCAATCGCCGCCGTAGCGATCATCGTCTGCGGCCACAGCGAATTGACGCTGATGCCGTAACCGGCAAATTCCTCGCTCATCCCCAGCGTCAGCATGCTCATGCCGTACTTGGTCACGGTGTACGGGCTGAACTGTGCGAACCATTTGTTCGCCATATTCAGCGGCGGCGACAGGTTGAGAATGTGCCCGGCGGATTTCTTCAGATAGGGCAGGGCGGCCTGGCTGCACAGCAGCACCGCGCGGGTGTTGATCTGGTGCATCAGGTCGAAACGCTTGAGTTCGATGTGCTGCACACCGGTCAACTTGATCGCCCCAGCGTTGTTCACCAGCGCATCGATCGCGCCGAAATGTTCGTTGGCCTGGGCCAGAGCCTGACGCACCGCCTCTTCATCACGCACATCCAACTGCAATGCCAAGGCCTTGCCGCCCGCCGCTTCGACTTCGGCGGCGACGCTGTGAATGGTGCCGGGCAGTTTGGCGTGGGGTTCGGCGCTCTTCGCCGCAATGACGATGTTGGCCCCGTCCTTCGCGGCACGCAGCGCAATCTCACGGCCAATGCCACGGCTGGCGCCGGTGATGAACAGGGTTTTGCCTTGTAACGACATGCCGATGCTCCTGCTTATTGTAATGTGAGCGGAGGGCTCGACAGACAATGTAGACCAAGCAGATCAGGTAACACTGTCTACGCCATTGATCGTTCCCACGCTCTGCGTGGGAATGCAGCCGTCGACGCTCCGCGTCCCTTATCAGTACCAGCACTGAACCTCAATCAGTCCCGGCATTCCCACGTAGTTGCTGGCGCTCGAATAACGCCAATGCTCCGGCAAATCCACATACCCGCGTTTGACCGGGTTGTTGTGAATGTATTCAAGTTTCTGGCGCATGACCGATTCGCTATAAACCATCTCTGCGTGGGAGCCTTCCTGCCACAGCTGATACACGCGATCCTGCTTGTGTGCGCGTTTGCTGAAGCGAAGCCGTTGCAGTGCTTTATCAGCGCCTTTGCTTTGCAGGTCATCAATAATCTGTCGAGCGGTGAAAGATTTGAACTGACTGAGACATTTGCTCAGGTCGGGCGCCTGGGCGACGAAGTGAAGATGGTTTTCCAGGATCACGTAGCCGTACAGTTTCAGATCGTGATGAGTCTGTTGATATCGCCAGCAGTTGAGCAGGTGGTCGACGATGTAGGGGCGGATGAACAGCGGTAACCATTCCATGATCGTGCAGGTCAGAAAATGCGGTTTGTCGGTTTCGGTAATGGTGTAGCGGCTGCGGCCCATGGGATTCTTCCTTGAATCTTGCGGTGCGACGGGAATGGAACGCGGAGCGTCCCGGGATGCGTTACCACGCGGAGCGTGGGAACGATCAGGATGAGCCGGGTGGCATTTTCTCGCTAGAAGAGAAGTCTGGTCTTACGGTGGGAAAAGTCATTCCCGGCCGAAGATCGTTCCTACGCTCCGCATGGGAATGCAGCCACTGACGCTCAGCGTCATAGCGGTGCTCAGCTTTACATCTGTGGTGGAGCAGGAGCGCGGAGCGTCCCAGGAGGCATTCCCACGCGGAGCGTGGGAACGATCAGTGCGGTGGCGTCAGGTCAGGCGGACATGACTTCGCGGATGTCGCGGGCGAGTTCGCGGACGCGTTCTTCTTCGGTGTCCCACGAGCACATGAAGCGTGCGCCGCCCTTGCCGATGAAGGTGTAGAAGCGCCAGTTCTTCGCGGTCAGCGCGGCAATGGCCGGTTCCGAGAGTTGCAGGAACACGCCGTTTGCCTGCACCGGGAACATCAGTTCAACGCCCGGAATGTCACTGACCAGCTCGGCCAGCAATTGCGCGCAGTGGTTGGCGTGGCGCGCATATTTCAGCCAGGCGTCGGTTTCGAGAATGCCAACCCATGGTGCCGATAGGAAGCGCATTTTCGACGCCAGTTGCCCGGCCTGTTTGCAGCGGTAATCAAAATCTTCCGCCAGTTTGTGGTTGAAGAACAGGATCGCTTCACCCACGGCCATGCCGTTTTTCGTGCCGCCGAAGCACAGCACGTCAACGCCGGCCTTCCAAGTCAGATCGGCTGGCGAGCAGCCGAGGAAGGCGCAGGCGTTGGAGAAGCGCGCGCCGTCCATGTGCAGGTGCAGGCCGAGTTCTTTGCAGGTGGCGCTGATGGCGCGGACTTCTTCCGGCGTGTAGACGCTGCCGACTTCGGTGGCTTGGGTCAGGGTGACCACGCGCGGTTTCGGGTAGTGGATGTCCTGGCGCTTGAGCGCGACTTCGCGGATCGACTGAGGGGTGATCTTGCCGTTTTCAGTGCCGGCGATCAGCAGTTTCGAGCCGTTGGAGAAGAATTCCGGCGCGCCGCATTCGTCGGTTTCGACGTGGGCGGTTTCCGAGCAGATCACGCTGTGGTAACTCTGGCACAGTGACGACAGGGCCAGCGAGTTGGCGGCGGTGCCGTTGAAGGCGAAGAATACTTCGCAGTCGGTTTCGAACAGTTTGCGGAAATGATCGGACGCGCGTGCGGTCCATTCATCGTCGCCATAAGCGCGTTGGTGGCCGTGGTTGGCCTGCTCCATGGCAGCCCAGGCTTCAGGGCAGATACCGGAGTAGTTGTCGCTGGCGAATTGTTGGCTCTTGTCGGTCATGGCCGGCTTCCGTGGTCGAGACTCTTGTGAAGGCTCGTGGTCAATGAGGGTGCGCACTTTACCGAAGATCTTCCGGGGAGCACACGGGATGTCGCTGGCAGAACATTACATGGACGCAGGCCGATTATGCACCTGACTAAACGCGACGGCGCGCTGGATCTGCTCAAGTGGCTGGCGCTGCTGAGCATGTTGCTCGATCACCTGCGATATGTCGGGTTCTCCGCCGATTGGCTGTATGTGCCGGGACGGCTGGCGTTTCCGTGGTTTTGTCTGGCAATGGCGGCAAATCTGGCGCGCGATGGGTCGCGGAGGATGGAGTGGCGGTATCTGGGGTGGTTGATGCTGTTCAGTGCGGTGAGCGAGATTCCGTATCGGGTGTACATTCCGGAGCCGGATACGTTGAATGTGCTGCCGACGTTGGCGTTGGGTTTGCTGGTGGCGCGGGGGTGGCAGGATCCGGTTTGGGTTTCACGACTGCTGGCGGTAAGTGCAGTGACACTGGCCGCTGTATTCCCGGAGCGGCTGATGTTCGGCTTCTTCGGCGTTCTGCTGCCGTTGGCGATGCTGCTGGTGTTTCGCCGGCCGTGGTATTTCAGCCTGTTGCCGGGTTTGGTATGTCTGGCCGCCAATCAGTGGCAGGTGCTGTATGAGTCGGCGAGGTTTGGCAGTAGCGTGGCCATTCTTGGCATTGCCACATGTCTGTTTGCGCCAGTGCTCGGAATGTTCCTGTTGCGACATGTGCGACACCTTCAGCCAATGCCGATGCGGCGCTGGGCCTACGCCCTTTATCCCGCGCATTTCCTCCTGCTGCTCGCCATCCGCCAGTTGCTCGTCTAACCCCCTGAAGGAGCTGCCGAAGGCTGCGATCTTTTGATCTTGAAAAAGCCAAAGTCAAAAGATCGCAGCCTTCGGCAGCTCCTACAGGGGAATGCATCCTTCTAGTCATTTCCAGCCATGTCGTAAACGCACCTTTGCGTGGCGCGCGCAGGCATTTGAGCTGTCTGCGCCGGTCATACCATCGGCATCAAAGGGCACTGCCGTGATTGCCAGTGCCTTACCGAGACGAATGGCGCACAGATGCCGCTGGGAGAGACGCGATGTTCAGCAAGCAAGACCAGATCCAGGGTTACGACGATGCACTGCTGGCGGCGATGAATGCCGAGGAGCAACGTCAGGAAGATCACATCGAGCTGATCGCGTCGGAGAACTACACCAGCAAGCGCGTGATGCAAGCGCAAGGCAGCGGCCTGACCAACAAATACGCTGAAGGTTATCCGGGCAAGCGCTACTACGGCGGTTGCGAGCATGTGGATAAAGTCGAAGCGCTGGCCATCGAACGCGCCAAGCAACTGTTCGGCGCCGATTACGCCAACGTCCAGCCGCACTCCGGTTCCTCGGCCAACAGCGCTGTTTACCTGGCGCTGATCCAGCCGGGCGACACCATCCTCGGCATGAGCCTGGCCCATGGCGGTCACCTGACCCACGGCGCCAAAGTGTCGTCCTCGGGCAAGCTCTACAACGCTGTGCAGTACGGCATCAACACCGACACCGGGCTGATCGATTACGACGAAGTCGAGCGTCTCGCCGTCGAATCCAAGCCGAAAATGATCGTCGCCGGTTTCTCCGCTTACTCGAAGACTCTCGATTTCCCGCGCTTCCGTCAGATCGCTGACAAGGTCGGCGCGCTGCTGTTTGTCGACATGGCCCACGTCGCCGGTCTGGTCGCCGCCGGTCTGTACCCGAACCCGCTGCCGTACGCCGACGTGGTCACCACCACTACGCACAAAACCCTGCGCGGTCCACGGGGCGGGCTGATCCTGGCCAGGTCCAACGCAGAAATCGAGAAGAAGCTCAACGCCGCCGTCTTCCCCGGCGCTCAGGGCGGCCCGCTGATGCACGTTATCGCCGGTAAAGCCGTGTGCTTCAAGGAAGCGCTGGAGCCGGGCTTCAAGGCTTATCAGCAACAAGTGATCGAAAACGCTCAGGCGATGGCCAGCGTATTTATCAAACGTGGCTACGATGTAGTGTCCGGCGGCACCGACAACCATTTGTTCCTGGTCAGCCTGATCCGTCAGGGCCTGACCGGCAAAGACGCCGACGCCGCCCTCGGCCGTGCGCACATCACCGTCAACAAGAACGCCGTGCCGAACGACCCGCAATCGCCGTTCGTGACCTCGGGCCTGCGCATCGGCACCCCGGCCGTCACTACGCGCGGTTTCAAGGTGACTCAGTGCGAAGTGTTGGCTGGCTGGATCTGCGACATCCTCGACAACCTCGGTGATGCCGATGTCGAGGCCAATGTTGCCCAGCAAGTGTCGGCCCTGTGCGCAGACTTCCCGGTTTATCGCTGAGTGTTCTGGAGTAACTGACTATGCAACGCTATTCGGGCTTCGGCCTCTTCAAACACTCCCTCAGCCACCACGAAAACTGGCAGCGCATGTGGCGCACGCCGACGCCGAAAAAGGTCTACGACGTGGTCATCGTCGGCGGCGGCGGGCACGGTCTGGCGACTGCTTACTATCTGGCGAAAGAACACGGCATCACCAACGTCGCCGTGGTCGAAAAGGGCTGGCTGGGCGGTGGTAACACCGCGCGCAACACCACCATCGTTCGCTCCAACTACCTGTGGGACGAGTCGGCGCACCTCTACGAACACGCGATGAAACTGTGGGAAGGCCTGTCGCAGGATCTCAACTACAACGTGATGTTCTCCCAGCGCGGCGTCTATAACCTGTGCCACACCCTGCAGGACATCCGTGATTCCGAGCGTCGGGTCAGCGCCAACCGCCTCAACGGCGTCGATGGCGAACTGCTCAACGCCAAGCAAGTCGCTGACGAGATTCCGTACCTCGACTGCACAAAAAACACCCGCTACCCAGTGATGGGTGCGACCGTTCAGCGTCGCGGCGGCGTCGCCCGTCATGATGCCGTGGCCTGGGGCTTCGCGCGTGCCGCCGATGCGCTCGGCGTGGACTTGATCCAGCAGACCGAAGTGATCGGTTTCCGCAAGGAAAACGGCGTGTGCATCGGTGTTGAAACCAACAAGGGTTTCATCGGCGCCAAGCGCGTCGGCGTGGTCACGGCCGGTAACTCCGGACACATGGCCAAGCTCGCCGGTTTCCGTCTGCCGATCGAATCCCACCCGCTGCAAGCGTTGGTGTCCGAACCGATCAAACCGATTATCGACAGCGTGATCATGTCCAACGCCGTGCACGGTTACATCAGCCAGTCCGACAAGGGCGACCTGGTGATCGGCGCCGGTATCGACGGCTACAACGGCTACGGCCAGCGCGGTTCGTACCCGGTGATCGAACACACCATTCAGGCCATCGTCGAGATGTTCCCGGTGTTGTCGCGCGTGCGCATGAACCGTCAGTGGGGCGGCATCGTCGACACCACGCCGGACGCGTGCCCGATCATTTCGAAAACCCCGGTACCGAACATGTTCTTCAACTGCGGTTGGGGCACCGGTGGTTTCAAAGCCACACCTGGCTCGGGCAACGTGTTTGCCGCGAGTCTGGCCAAGGGTGAAATGCACCCGTTGGCCGCACCGTTTTCCATCGACCGTTTCCACAACGGCGCACTCATCGACGAACACGGCGCTGCTGCCGTCGCCCACTAACAGGAGAAATCCCCATGTTGCATATCTTCTGTCCTCACTGCGGCGAACTGCGCTCCGAAGAGGAATTCCACGCATCCGGTCAGGCGCACATTCCGCGCCCGCTCGACCCTGGCGCCTGCACCGACGAGGAGTGGGGCGACTACATGTTTTTCCGCGATAACCCGCGCGGTCTGCACCACGAACTGTGGGATCACATTGCCGGTTGCCGTCAGTACTTCAACGTCACTCGCGACACTGTGACCTACGAGATTCTCGAGACCTACAAGATCGGCACCAAGCCGCAATTCACCGACAAGGCTGATTCTGCGAAAACAGCCACGACGGCGCTGGGAGAGAAGGTATGAGCCAGACCAATCGCCTGTCCAACGGTGGACGGATCGACCGCAACAAAGTGCTGAGCTTCACCTTCAACGGTCAGAGCTACAAAGGCTTCGAGGGTGACTCGCTGGCCGCCGCGCTGATCGCCAACGGCGTCGACATCATTGGTCGCAGCTTCAAGTATTCGCGTCCGCGCGGGATCTTCGCCGCCGGTGCCGAAGAGCCGAACGCGGTGCTGCAGATCGGCGCGACAGAAGCTACGCAGATCCCCAACGTGCGCGCCACGCAACAGGCGCTGTATCAAGGTCTGGTTGCGACCAGCACCAACGGCTGGCCGAGCGTCAACAACGACATGATGGGCATTCTCGGCAAGGTCGGCGGCAAGCTGATGCCGCCGGGTTTCTACTACAAAACCTTCATGTACCCGCAATCGTTCTGGATGACCTACGAGAAGTACATTCGCAAGGCTGCCGGTCTGGGCCGTTCGCCGACCGAAGTCGATCCGGACACTTACGACTACATGAACCAGCATTGCGACGTGCTGATCGTCGGTGCTGGCCCTGCCGGTCTCGCGGCTGCATTGGCAGCGGCGCGCAGCGGTGCCCGAGTGATTCTTGCCGATGAGCAGGAAGAATTCGGCGGCAGCCTGCTCGACTCGCGTGAAAGCCTCGATGGCAAACCGGCGATGGATTGGGTCACCAGTGTCATCACTGAACTGAAGAACACCCCGGACGTGCTGCTGTTGCCGCGCGCCACGGTCAACGGTTACCACGACCACAACTTCCTGACCATTCACGAGCGTCTTACCGATCACCTCGGTGACCGTGCGCCAATCGGTCAGGTGCGTCAGCGTATTCACCGTGTCCGCGCCAAGCGTGTGGTGCTAGCGACCGGCGCTTGCGAGCGTCCGCTGGTTTACGGCAACAACGACGTGCCGGGCAACATGCTTGCCGGAGCGGTGTCGACTTACGTGCGTCGTTATGGCGTGGCACCGGGCAAGAAGCTCGTTCTATCGACCAACAACGATCACGCTTATCGCGTTGCTCTGGATTGGCTCGACGCCAGTCTGCAAGTGGTGGCCATCGCCGATGCGCGCAGTAATCCTCGTGGTGCGCTGGTGGAAGAGGCGCGTGCCAAAGGCATCCGCATTCTGACTGGCAGTGCCGTGATCGAAGCCCGTGGCAGCAAGCGTGTGACCGCTGCCCGCGTTGCCGCGATCGATGTCAAAGCGCACGCCGTGACCAGCCCGGGCGAATGGCTCGACTGCGACGTGATCGCCAGTTCCGGCGGTTACAGCCCGGTCGTTCACTTGGCCTCGCACCTCGGTGGCAAGCCGACCTGGCGTGAAGACATCCTCGGTTTCGTACCGGGCGAAGCCCCGCAGAAACGTGTGTGCGTCGGTGGCATCAACGGCGTATACGGTCTCGGCGATTCGCTCGCTGACGGTTTTGAAGGCGGCGTACGTGCTGCCGCTGAAGCCGGTTTCCAGACTGTTGAAGGCGTGCTGCCGAAAGCCCTGAGCCGTCATGAAGAACCGACGCTGGCGCTGTTCCAGGTGCCGCATGAAAAGAACACCGCACGGGCGCCGAAGCAATTCGTCGACCTGCAAAATGACGTGACCGCTGCAGCGATCGAGTTGGCGACCCGCGAAGGTTTCGAGTCGGTCGAGCACGTCAAACGCTACACCGCGCTGGGCTTCGGCACCGATCAGGGCAAGCTCGGCAACGTCAACGGTCTGGCCATCGCGGCCCGCTCGCTGAACGTGACCATCCCGCAGATGGGCACCACGATGTTCCGCCCGAACTACACGCCGGTGACTTTCGGCGCCGTCGCCGGTCGTCACTGTGGGCACATTTTCGAGCCGGTGCGTCATACCGCGCTGCACGCCTGGCATGTGAAGAACGGCGCCGAGTTTGAAGACGTCGGTCAGTGGAAGCGTCCTTGGTACTTCCCGAAAAACGGCGAAGACCTGCATGCCGCCGTGAAGCGCGAATGCAAAGCCGTGCGCGACAGCGTCGGCCTGCTCGACGCCTCGACCCTCGGCAAGATCGACATTCAAGGCCCGGATGCCCGCGAGTTCCTCAACCGCGTGTACACCAACGCCTGGACCAAACTTGACGTGGGCAAGGCTCGCTACGGTTTGATGTGCAAAGAAGACGGCATGGTCTTCGACGACGGTGTCACGGCGTGTCTTGCCGACAACCATTTCGTCATGACCACCACCACCGGCGGCGCGGCGCGCGTGCTGCAATGGCTGGAGCTGTACCACCAGACCGAATGGCCGGACATGAAGGTTTACTTCACCTCCGTCACCGACCACTGGGCGACCATGACCCTGTCCGGGCCGAACAGCCGCAAGCTGCTCAGCGCCGTGACCGACATTGATCTAAGCAACGAAGCGTTCCCGTTCATGACCTGGAAAGAAGGTCTGGTCGGCGGTGTGCCGGCGCGGGTGTTCCGCATCTCGTTTACCGGTGAACTGTCGTACGAAGTCAACGTGCAGGCCGACTATGCGATGGGCGTGCTGGAGAAAATCGTCGAGGCCGGCAAGCAGTACAACCTGACCCCGTACGGCACTGAAACCATGCACGTCCTGCGCGCCGAGAAGGGTTTCATCATTGTCGGTCAGGACACTGACGGTTCGATGACCCCGGACGACTTGAACATGGGCTGGTGCGTCGGTCGCACCAAACCGTTCTCGTGGATCGGCCAGCGTGGCATGAACCGTGAAGACTGCGTGAAGGATCAGCGTAAGCAACTGGTCGGCTTGAAGCCGATCGATCCGAACGTGTGGCTGCCGGAAGGTGCGCAGTTGGTGTTCAACACCAAGCAGGCGATTCCGATGACCATGGTCGGCCACGTGACCTCCAGCTACGCGCACAACTCCCTCGGTTATTCGTTTGCCATGGGTGTGGTCAAGGGCGGTCTGAAGCGCCTCGGTGAGCGGGTGTTTGCACCGCTGGCGGATGGCAGCGTGATCGAGGCGGAGATTGTTTCTTCGGTGTTCTTCGACCCGAAGGGTGATCGCCAGAACATCTGACACTGATCGTTCCCACGCTCTGCGTGGGAATGCATCCCGGGACGCTCTGCGTCCCAAGAGCGGACGCCGAGCGTCCATGGCGGCATTCCCACGCAGAGCGTGGGAACGATCAAGAATTCAGGAAGGTGCTTTATGACCACAGCCAATATTTACCAACAACGCCCGACTACCGGCGCCAAGGCCGAGTCGTCGCTGCAGCATGCCGACCTCGCCAGCCTGGTCGGCAAGGGCCGCAAAAACGCCGGCGTGATCGTGCGGGAAAAGAAACTCCTCGGCCATCTGACCATTCGTGGCGACGGCCACGATGCCGCGTTCGCCGCCGGTGTGCACAAGGCCTTGGGCATCGAACTGCCTGGCGCCCTCAGCGTCATCGTCAAAGGTGAAACCAGCCTGCAATGGATGGGCCCGGACGAATGGCTGCTGATCGTGCCAAGCGGTGAGGAATTCGCTGCTGAACAGAAACTGCGTGAAGCGCTGGGCGATCTGCACATCGCGATCGTCAACGTCAGTGGCGGCCAGCAAGTGCTCGAACTGAGCGGGCCGAATGTGCGTCAGGTGCTGATGAAATCGACCAGCTATGACGTGCACCCGAACAGTTTTCCGGTGGGTAAAGCGGTCGGCACGGTGTTCGCCAAGTCGCAGTTGATGATTCGACATACCGCTGAAGACACCTGGGAACTGCTGATTCGTCGTAGCTTCTCGGATTACTGGTGGTTGTGGTTGCAGGATGCTTCGGCTGAGTACGGCCTCAGCGTCCAGGCCTGATAGATCAAGAGCCACCCCCTCACCCCAGCCCTCTCCCCCAGGGGGGAGAGGGGGAAAGGGAGCCGATCTCGGGTGTTTTTGCGATCTGCATTCACCTTCAGATTTTCAGGTCGGCGTAGCTCGAACCAACACCACGGTCAGTCCCCTCTCCCTCTGGGAGAGGGCTAGGGTGAGGGAAAAACCTGACACCCCGCACAAAGAACAGGAGCCACCGCACCATGAGCCGCGCCCCAGACACATGGATTCTGACCGCCGACTGCCCCAGCGTCCTCGGCACCGTGGACGCGGTGACGCGTTTTCTGTTCGAGCAGGGTTGCTACGTCACCGAGCACCATTCGTTCGATGACCGCCTCTCCGGGCGTTTTTTCATCCGCGTGGAATTCCGTCAGCCTGACGGTTTCGACGAGCAATCCTTCCGCGCAGGCCTCGCCGAACGTGGCCAGGCCTTCGGCATGATCTTCGAACTGACGGCGCCGAACTACCGGCCGAAAGTGGTGATCATGGTTTCCAAAGCCGATCACTGCCTCAACGACTTGCTCTACCGCCAGCGCATCGGCCAGTTGTCGATGGACGTTGCGGCGGTGGTCTCCAATCACCCTGACCTCAAGCCGCTGGCCGACTGGCACCAGATTCCCTACTACCATTTCCCCCTCGACCCCAACGACAAGCCGTCGCAGGAGCGTCAGGTGTGGCAGGTGATCGAAGACTCCGGCGCCGAACTGGTGATCCTCGCCCGCTACATGCAGGTGCTGTCGCCGGAGTTGTGCCGCAAGCTCGATGGCAAGGCGATCAACATTCATCACTCGTTGCTGCCGGGTTTCAAGGGCGCCAAGCCGTATCACCAGGCCTACAACAAGGGCGTGAAACTGGTGGGCGCGACGGCGCATTACATCAACAACGATCTCGATGAAGGGCCGATCATTGCCCAAGGCGTCGAGGCGGTGGATCACAGTCATTACCCTGAGGATTTGATTGCCAAGGGGCGCGATATCGAAGGCCTGACGCTGGCGCGGGCCGTGGGTTATCACATTGAGCGGCGCGTGTTCCTGAACGCCAATCGCACCGTCGTTCTCTAGATCGCTAAAAGATCGCAGCCTTCGGCAGCTCCTACAGGAGGGTGCGATTCATGTAGGAGCTGCCGAAGGCTGCGATCTTTTGATTTACCGAGCATTTAACGCGCTGCCTGCCTGGGCAACGCGGTTCCATAAAAACAACAGCGAGGTGAAAGCATGTCTGGCAATCGTGGTGTGGTGTATCTCGGCGCGGGCAAGGTCGAAGTACAGAAAATCGACTATCCGAAAATGCAGGACCCGCGCGGTCGCAAGATCGAGCACGGGGTCATTCTCAAAGTGGTTTCCACCAACATCTGCGGCTCCGACCAACACATGGTGCGCGGCCGTACCACGGCGCAGACCGGTCTGGTGCTGGGCCACGAAATCACCGGCGAGGTGATCGAAAAAGGCTCCGACGTCGAAAACCTGAAAATCGGTGATCTGGTCTCGGTACCGTTCAACGTTGCATGCGGGCGCTGCCGTTCCTGCAAAGAGCAACACACCGGCGTCTGCCTGACCGTCAACCCGGCCCGAGCCGGCGGTGCTTACGGTTACGTCGACATGGGCGACTGGACCGGTGGCCAGGCCGAATACGTGCTGGTGCCGTACGCCGACTTCAACCTGCTGAAACTGCCGGACCGGGACAAGGCCATGGAGAAAATCCGCGACCTGACTTGCCTCTCCGACATCCTCCCGACCGGTTACCACGGCGCCGTGACAGCGGGCGTCGGCCCGGGCAGCACCGTGTACATTGCCGGTGCCGGCCCGGTCGGTCTGGCAGCCGCAGCTTCTGCGCGTCTGCTGGGTGCGGCGGTGGTGATCATCGGCGACGTCAACACCATCCGCCTGGCTCACGCCAAGGCTCAAGGTTTTGAAATTGTTGACCTGTCGAAAGACGCACCTTTGCACGAACAGATCGCCGCGTTGTTGGGCGAACCGGAAGTAGATTGCGCGGTGGACTGCGTCGGTTTCGAAGCCCGCGGTCACGGCCATGACGGTGCCAAATCGGAAGCACCGGCCACCGTACTCAACTCGCTGATGGGCGTGGTCCGCGTGGCGGGCAAGATCGGTATTCCGGGCCTGTATGTCACCGAAGATCCGGGTGCCGTCGACGCTGCGGCAAAAATGGGCAGCCTGAGCATTCGCTTCGGTCTGGGCTGGGCCAAGTCGCACAGCTTCCACACCGGTCAGACCCCGGTGATGAAGTACAACCGCCAACTGATGCAGGCGATCATGTGGGATCGCATCAACATTGCCGAAGTGGTGGGCGTGCAGGTGATCAGCCTCGATCAGGCGCCAGAAGGTTACGGCGAGTTCGATGCGGGCGTGCCGAAGAAGTTTGTGATTGATCCGCACAAATTGTTTAGTGCGGCGTAAGTTTCGCTCCCATGAAAAAGGGCAACCTGTCGGGTTGCCCTTTTTTTACGTTGGTTTTTATTCTTTGAACGAGCATTTGCTGGCGTCACCGTCAGCAGTAGCACAGTCATCACCTTTCCAGTTGCTCCCGGTGGCTTTAACCGGGGTCTCGTTTCGATAACTGATCGAGGCGCCGCGATCGCCCTTACCTTCATACCGGCAAATAACCACCGATTTTGGTGTGTCTTTGTCTTTAAGGCGTGCGGAAGTGAAGGTGAGATCGTCGGCGTCTTGAGATTGGCTCACCGAGACTGTCGGGCAAGTAGCGGCATAGGCGGTACTCATCATGGCCAGACTCATCAGGACACCCGTGATAACTTTCAGCTTCATCATTTGTACTCCGTTACATAAATGGGAGCCGCAATACTCGCGTGGATGATGGTTGTCGCCTACTGTCAGATCTGACAGGTTTATAGTTCGTTTTGAAATATCGATTCACATGGCGTGCAACTAAAGGGGCTAAAAGATCGCAGCCTTCGGCAGCTCCTACACCAATCTATGTAGGAGCTGCCGAAGGCTGCGATCTTTTGATCTTCCGCAATTAGAGGGCTGCCAAAGCACCCTGATAAAGAACCGGTCCAGTCGGCTGCCCGGTCGGCGAACCACCCTTCGGTTCCAGACTCACCGCCAGCGCAATCGGCTTCCCGATCAGAGTCTTCTGCGCCTCGCTCAACTCGACCTTGCCCTTGCCACCCGCCGGGATCACACCCAGCGAGATCGGTTTGCCGTCGGCAGGGATTGCCCACAGTTCCAGGCTGCGATCAGGCGCGACGGAGGCCAGTGTCAGCGGCTCCACTTGCAGATAATCCGCATGCGCCTCGACCTTCAGCGCCGGTTGCGCCTCGGCGGTCAGCAGGGTGGCGCTGTAGCGGGTGTCGTCGCGGTTGTACAGCGAACCGAGGAACACCAGCACGACAATCGAGCAAGCTGCCGCCGAGAGTCGTAGCCAATTCCAGAACGGACGTTTCTCGGGGACATGCAGCACTTGCGGTTCGATGCGCGCGGTGATGCCTTGCCACACGCGGTCCGGCACCGGATGTTCCGGCACGGATTCGGTGAGGCTGACCAGCGCTTCCTGCCACTGCGCCAGTTCGGCACGCAACGCAGGGTCATCCAGCAGCAATTGTTCAAAACGCCGACGTGCAGGCGCAGGCATCAGGCCGATGGCGTAATCGGCGGCGAGGGCGCGGCGCAGGGCGGGGGTCTGGTAGTTCATGATTCAAGGCACCGGCGCAAGCGTTCCATGCCGCGGCGGATCCATGATTTGACCGTCCCCAGCGGTGTCGCGAGGTGTTCGGCGAGTTCCGTACACGACAATCCCTGAAAGTAGGCCACAGTGATCGACTGGCGCTGCATGCTTTCAAGCGTTTCCAGGCAACGGTTCAACGCATGAGCCTCACGGGCGCTGTCCAGTTGTTCGTGAGCCGAAGGACTGGCGTCCGGCAGCGCGTCCTGTTCCACATCGGTCAGCGGGCGCTCGCGCTGTTTGCGCAACTGGTCGATGGCCTGATTGCGGGTGATGTTGATCATCCATGTCAGCGGCGCCGACAAGTGCGCTTGATAGCGCGAGGCGTTGTTCCAGATGCGCACGAAGGCTTCCTGCAACACTTCTTCAGCCAGATCCGCGCGGCCCATGAAACGCAGGGCCACGCCGTGCAGGCGCGGGCCGACGCTGCGGTAGAGGGTTTCGAAGGCGCGACGGTCACCCAGTGAACACTGGGCCAACAGCTGTCGCAACTGATCGGTGTCGGCGGTGGAAATAGCGACTCTCCAGGCAAATGTCGGGCGACGAGGGCGCAGCTCGGGCTGTTCACAGGCTAGTTCAGCGATAGCGGTTGTGCCATTCATCGCGGCAATTCCAGGGTTTCACGATTCATATACGTGGGTATGATGAAAATGGATGCGCAGGCGAGGAACATGCCCGCGAGTCCCCGGTCAAACCGGCAGTTTTATCGTCCATCGACGGACGGTTTTCACAGCGCAAGAGGATGTCTGAATGAAGATTTCACGCGGTATTGCCATGGCTTCGCTGATGACCCTTGCGGCCAGCCCGGTGTTTGCCGGTTTCAGCCTGGACGATGTGACCAAGGCAGCTTCAAGCATGCAGGGCGGCAACGCGGCCACTGCTGCGGCACCGACATCGGAAACCGCTGGCCTGCTGCAAGCGGTCACCGGTCTGGGGGTTACCCCTCAGCAAGCCGTCGGCGGCACCAGTGCAATGCTTGGCCTGGCCAAGAACCAGTTGAGCAGCACCGATTATTCGCAGTTGGCCAAAGAAGTGCCGGGCATCGACAAGCTGTCGGGCGGTAGCGGCAACCTGGCAGCGTTGAGCGGGTTGTTGGGTTCGTCGGGCAAGTCGGCCGGTCTGGAAAACGCACTGGGCAACGTCAAGAACACCAGTGACCTGAACAACGCCTTCGGCGCGTTGGGCATGGACAGCGGCATGGTCGGCCAGTTTGCCCCGGTGTTGCTCAAGTATCTGGGTGACCAAGGCGTCGGCGGCCCGCTGCTGCAAAGCCTTGGCAGCATCTGGGGCGCCGGCACCGGTAGCTGATTCAGCGCCGCTCGCTGTGCAACTCGGCGATGCGTCGATCCTTGTCGTTCCAGAGCTGGTTGACCCAGTTCTGGACCGTCTGGCGAAACGCCGGATCGTTCTCGTAATCGCCCTGCCACAGCGCCGGGTCGAGTTCGCGGGTCTGGATGTCGATGATCACGCGCGGCACGGCGCCGCTGATCAAATCCCAGAACCCCGGAATTTTCTCCTGTGGATAAACCACAGTGACATCGAGAATCGCATCCAGCTGTTCACCCATCGCCGCCAAGACAAACGCCACGCCGCCAGCCTTGGGCTTGAGCAAGTGGTTGAACGGTGATTGTTGCTCGGCGCTTTTCGCCGCCGTGTAGCGCGTGCCTTCCAGATAATTCACCACGGTCACCGGCTGTCGCTTGAACAGCTCGCAGGCCTGTTTGGTGATCTCCAGATCCTTGCCCGCCAGCTCGGGGTTCTTCGCCAGAAAGGCCTTGGTGTAGCGCTTCATGAACGGGTAATCCAGCGCCCACCACGCCAGCCCCAGAAACGGCACCCAGATCAGTTCTTTCTTGAGGAAGAATTTGAAGAACGGCGTGCGCCGGTTCAGCGTCTGGATCAGCGCCGGGATGTCGACCCACGATTGGTGGTTGCTGACCACCAGGTACGAGGTGTCGCCACGCAGATCCTCGCCACCGCGAATGTCCCACTGAGTGGGGATGCACAGGCGGAAAATCAGCTTGTCGATCTCGGCCCAGGTCTCGGCGATCCACATCACCGCCGACGACGCATAGTCGCGCCAGCGGCCCGGGGCGACCAGTTTGAGCAGGGCAAACACCAGCAACGGCCCGATCAGGATCAGGGTGTTGAGCAACAGCAGCAAGGTGACGAAACAGCCGGTGAGCAGGCGGCGCATAAGCAACTCTTTGCAAACGGATGGGCGCGCCATGATAAGCAGCTTCGCGCGGCAGGCCAAATCAACGCTGACGAATGTTTCACTTTAGTCGCGTTAACCTGATCGTTCCCACGCTCTGCGTGGTAACGCCGCCCGGGACGCTCCGCGTCCCTGTGACGCAGAGCGTCACTGGATGCATGCCCACGCAGAGCGTGGGAACGATCAAGCGCGCAACGGTCTAAAATTCCGTTGCCTAACTCCCCAAGGAAGCCCCTTACGTGAAATCCCTCCTTGCACTGTTTGCCCTCGTCGCCCTGCCGGTCATGGCCGCCGAGCCGACCCTGTACGGGCGCTACGAATACATCGCGCTGCCGGAAATCGGCGGCGAAGTGCTCAAGGCCAAGATGGACACCGGCGCGCTGACTGCCTCGCTGTCGGCCAAGGACATCGAAACCTTCACCCGCGATGGCGAGGATTGGGTGCGTTTCCGCCTCGGCACCAAGGACGCCAGCAACAAGGTCTACGAACACAAGGTCGCGCGGATCAGCAAGATCAAGAGCCGCTCGGATGAAGAGGACGAGGGCGAAAGCACCGAAGTCGCCAAGCGCCCGGTGGTCGACCTGGAGCTGTGCCTGGGCGACGTCAAGCGTACCGTAGAGGTCAACCTGACCGACCGCAGCAACTTCAATTATCCGCTGCTGATCGGTGCCAAAGCCTTGCGCGAGTTCGGTGCGGCAGTCAACCCGGCGCGGCGCTTCACGGCTGACAAACCGGACTGCTGAGCCAAGTGGTCTCATTGACGTAACGTCAGGCTTGGGGCACCGTTCGCGCACTCAACCACGGGCTCGGACGCCATGCCTCATATCCTGATTGTCGAAGACGAAGCGGCGATTGCCGACACGCTGATTTTTGCCTTGCAGGGCGAGGGTTTCAGCACCACGTGGCTGAGCCTTGGCGCAGCGGCGCTGGAGCATCAGCGACAGACCCCGGCCGATCTGATCATCCTCGACATCGGCCTGCCGGACATCAGCGGTTTCGAGACCTGCAAACAGCTGCGGCGTTTCAGCGAAGTGCCGGTGTTGTTCCTCAGCGCCCGTGATGCCGAGATTGATCGCGTGGTCGGGCTGGAGATCGGCGCTGACGACTACGTGGTCAAGCCGTTCAGCCCGCGCGAAGTCGCGGCGCGGGTCAAGGCGATCCTCAAACGCATGGCGCCACGTCCCGCCATCGAGGCCGCTTCGGCGCTGTTTCGCATTGATCCCGAGCGCGTGCAGATCAGCTATCGAGGCCAGCCGCTGAGCCTGACCCGCCACGAATTCCGTCTGCTGCAATGCCTGCTCGAACAACCCGAGCGGGTGTTCAGCCGCGAACAATTGCTCGACGCGCTGGGCGTGGCGGCCGATGCCGGTTACGAGCGCAGCATCGACAGCCACATCAAGAGCCTGCGCGCCAAGTTGCGGCTGGTGCGTGCCGCCGCCGAGCCGATCCAGACCCATCGCGGCCTCGGCTACAGCTATAGTCCGGGGCACAGCTGATGTCGTTGGGCCTGCGGATATTTCTGGTGTATGTGCTGTTTATCGGCCTCACCGGTTATTTCGTGCTCAATACGGTAATGGAAGAAATCCGTCCCGGCGTGCGTCAGTCCACCGAAGAAACCCTGGTGGACACCGCGAACCTGATGGCGGAAATCCTTCGTGACGACTTCAAGGCCGGCACCCTCAGCGAGAATCGCTGGCCGCAGTTGCTGCGCGCCTATGGCGAACGCCAGCCGCAAGCGACGATCTGGGGCTTGCCGAAAAATCAGGTCAACCACCGCATCTACGTAACTGACGCCAAGGGCATCGTCGTCCTCGACTCCAGCGGGGTGGCGGTCGGTCAGGATTACTCGCGCTGGAACGACGTCTACCTGACCCTGCGCGGTGAGTACGGCGCGCGCTCGAGCCGCAGCGATCCGAATGACGCCAACTCTTCGGTAATGCACGTCGGCGCGCCGATTCGCGATAACGGCAAAATCATCGGCGTGGTCACCGTGGCCAAGCCCAACAGTTCATTGCAGCCTTATGTCGATCGCACCGAGCGGCGCTTGCTGTTTTACGGCGCGGGTCTGATCGGCCTCGGTCTGCTCTTCGGTGCATTACTGTCGTGGTGGCTGAGCCGTGCGCTGCATCGTTTGACCGGTTACGCCCAAGCCGTCAGCGAAGGTCGGCGGGTGGAAGTGCCGCATTATCGCGGCGGTGAACTGGAACAACTCGCCACCGCTGTGGAACAGATGCGCACGCAACTGGAAGGCAAGGCCTACGTCGAGCGTTATGTGCACACACTGACCCATGAATTGAAGAGCCCGCTGGCGGCGATTCGTGGCGCCGCCGAGTTGCTGCAAGGGGAAATGCAGCCGGTTCAGCGCCTGCGGTTTGTCGGCAACATCGACAGTGAAAGCGCGCGGATGCAGCAGTTGATCGAGCGGTTGCTGAATCTGGCGCAAGTCGAACAACGCCAAGGCCTGGAAGAACGGGTCGCGGTGCCACTGGCGGTGTTGGTGGATGAGTTGTTGCAGGCGCAGGCCGCGCGGATTGAAGGTAAACAGCTGCGGATCGAGCAGATGATTGCGGCGGATCTGCTGTTGACGGGCGAGCCGTTTCTGTTGCGCCAGGCGCTGGGCAATCTGCTGGAGAATGCCCTCGATTTCACCCCTCGAGAGGGGTTGTTGCGTTTCAGTGCCGAGCGGGTTGACGAGCAGATCGAGTTTCGTCTGTTCAATGAAACTGCGCCGATTCCTGACTACGCTTTGCCGCGTCTGACTGAGCGCTTCTACTCGTTGCCGCGTCCGGACAGTGGGCGCAAAAGCACGGGGTTGGGGCTTAACTTCGTTGAAGAAGTGGTCAAGTTGCATGGTGGGGTGATGCGGATTCGCAATGTCGAGAACGGGGTTGAAGTGAGATTGCGCTTGCCTTGATACCGAGGTGCGGCTATTGCGAGCTGGCTCACTCCTACAGTTTGGAATGCGTTCCCCTGTAGGAGCTGCCGAAGGCTGTGATCTTTTGATCCCCACACAAACTCCACAATCTCCCCACATTCCTCCCACAACCAATCACCAGACTCTGCCCATCCAAACAGGGAGAGTCCCATGAACAAGAATCTGACAATAAAGCTCGGCGCCATTGCCCTGCTGATCCTGCTGCTGTTGATCCCGTTGCTGATGATTGATGGCGTTATCGATGAGCGCCAACAACTGCGCGACGGCGTACTCGAAGACATTGCCCGCAGTTCCAGTTACAGCCAGCAACTGAGCGGGCCGGTGATGGTGGTGCCGTATCGCAAAGTGGTACGCACGTGGAAAACCAACGAAAAAACCAATCAGCGTTATGAAGACATCGGCGAAGAGCGCGGACGTCTGTATTTCTTGCCGGAGCGTTTCGAACTCGACGGGCAGGTGCAAACCGAGCTGCGCAAGCGTGGCATTTACGAGGCGCGGCTGTTCCACGCGGATAACCGTATCAATGGGCATTTCTCGTTGCCGGCCCAGTTGGGCATCAAGGAAAACTTCGCCGACTACCAGTTCGACGCGCCGTTTCTCGCCGTGGGCATCAGCGATATTCGCGGGATCGAAAACGCGCTGAAACTGGAACTCGACGGTCAGCGCCTGGACTTTGTGCCAGGTACCGAGGTCGGCTGGCTCGGTCAAGGTGTGCGGGTAGCACTGCCAGTGCTCGACACCAGCAAACCTGTGGAAATGGCCTTCGCTTTCGACCTGCGCCTGCAGGGCACGGGTTCGTTGCAGGTGTTGCCGGTGGGCAAGACCAGCAGCGTCAGCCTCGCCGCCAACTGGCCGCATCCGAGTTTCGTCGGCAACTTTCTGCCGGCCAAGCGCGAGATCAACGATCAGGGTTTCAGCGCCGATTGGCAGACTTCGTTTTTCTCCACCAACCTGCAAGAGGCGATGGAGCGCTGCGTGCTCGGCGACTGCGAGGCGTTCAACGGGCGCAGTTTCGGGGTGAGTTTCATCGACCCGGTGGATCAGTATCTGAAGAGTGACCGGGCGATCAAATATGCCTTGCTGTTCATCGTCCTGACGTTCGCCGGTTTCTTCCTCTTCGAAGTGCTCAAGAGCCTGGCGGTGCACCCGGTGCAGTACGCGTTGGTCGGTGTCGCGCTGGCGTTCTTTTATCTGTTGTTGCTGTCGTTGTCCGAGCACATCGGCTTTGCCCTCGCGTATCTGCTGTCGGCCAGTGGTTGTGTGTTGTTGATCGGCTTTTATGTCTGCCACGTGTTGCACAGCGTGCGCCACGGCTTGAGTTTTTCGGCGGGGTTGGCGGCGTTGTATGGCCTGCTGTATGGGTTGCTGAGTGCCGAGGATTACGCGCTGTTGATGGGCTCGTTGTTGCTGTTCGGTTTGCTCGGGGTGTTCATGGTGCTGACGCGCAAACTGGATTGGTACGGGATTGGGCAGAAACCGGCCAAGCCGTTGGCGTTTGATATCGGGGTGGTGGAATGAGCCGGTCGTTGGGGTTGCGCGAGGATCAGCGCTGGAAGGATGAGTTGGTGACGCGGATTATCGGCTATTTGCCTGTGGAACCGAGGTGGTGCATTCGCGAGCAGGCTCGCTCCTACAGGGAAATGCGCTCAACTGTAGGAGTGAGCCTGCTCGCGATGATGCCGGAGCAGGCGCCAAAAAACTAAGGCTTGGGCATGGTTGCGATCATGGACGGTCGCTGACTCACTTCAAAAAACCAGTTGGCCAATTGCGGGTTGGCGTCACGCCAGCCCAGGTCCGGGAAGCGCAGGTCGAGGTAACCGAGCGCACACGCCACGCTGATCGCGGCCACATCGAAGTGGCTGGTCAGCTCGGCGATTGCATCGTTTTCCAACAGATTCAACGCGCGACGGATCTTCTCGCGTTGGGCTTCGAGCCATTCGTCCCAATGTTTCTCTGGCGCGCGCAAGACCAGTTCATAACGCACCATCACCGAGGCGTCCATGATCCCGTCAGCCATCGAGGCCAGAGTCAGACGACGCCAGCGGGCCGCGCCTTCACGCGGGATCAACGGGTTGCCGACGTGTTGGTGGTCGAGGTATTCGAGGATCACGCGGCTGTCATGGATGACGTTGCCATCGGCCAGGCGCAGGGCCGGAATCTTGCCCAGCGGATTGTCGGCGTTGAGCTCGGCACTCGGGCTGACCGGGCTGAGCACACAGTCTTGCAACGCGACGCGATCCTGCTGGCCGGTCTCGTGCAGCAACACCATCACTTTGCGTACGAACGGGGAAAGCGTGTTGTGGTACAGGGTCATGCTGGGGGCGGACATTGGCAGGGTCTCGATCAGAACGATGAGGGAGCAGCATAGCGCGTCAGCGCACGAGCTCAAGCCTGACGCCGGACCCAATGTAGGAGTGAGCCTGCTCGCGATAGCGCAATAACATTCAACATCAATGTTGGCTGACCCACCGTTATCGCGAGCAGGCTCACTCCTACAAAGGTTTTTCAGCTTCGCAGCAGTAGACCTCTTATGGCCAGAACCGCCGGCACACCCAGCCCGACCCAGCTCAACGCATCCCAGACCCCGTCCCCCAGCAACGCCGCAAACAACCCCGCCGCACTCAGCAACGCAATCACGATCGGCGTGCTGAAGACTTTCCAGAAATTCGACTGACGCGGCTTCATGCAGAGGCCTCCGCCGCTTCCGGCACAGGCTTGGCGGCCTTGCGCCGCACCACCCACAGATACACGCCGCTGCCAAGAACGATGATGGTCAGCACATCGAGCGTGGCCCAGAGGATTTTCATCGGCATGCCACCGTAGTCACCAAAGTGCAGCGGCTGCGACATGCCCATGGCGTCCATGTACCACGGCCGCTCGGCCACGGCGGTGACCTTCAGGGTAGTGGCGTCGATCAACACCGGCGTCAGCAGATGCGAGGTCAGGTGCGTGCCGCCCTTCATGAACACCGAGTAATGGTGTTCGCTGGAAAACCGTGTGCCGGGGAAGGCAATGAAATCCGGCTTCATGCCCGGTGCAACTTCAGCGGCGATATCGAGCAACCGCGTGGCCGGCGCCAGATGGGTCAGTGGCGGGGCGTCGCGATAAGGCTCGATCAGCGCAGTCAGTGCTTCGTTGCGCCAAGCGGCGATCAACAGATCGGCGCAGGCGCTGATCACACCGGTGACGCCCACCACCAGCGCCCACGTCAGGGTGACTACGCCGATCAGGTTATGCAGGTCAAGCCAGCGCAACCGGGTGGATTTATCCTGGCGCACCGTGCCGAATTTCAGCCGGCGCATGAACGGCAAATACAGCACCGTCCCGGAGACGATGGCCACGACAAACAGCAAACCCATGAACGCCAGCAGCAACTTGCCCGGCAGCCCGGCGAACATGTCGACATGCAGGCGCAGGATGAACAGCATCAAGCCGCCGTTGGCCGACGGGGTTTCCATCGCTTCACCAGTGCGCGCATCGAGCATGAAGGTGTGCGAGGAGTTCGGCTCGGTGCCGGCGGTTTTCGCCATGATCGTCAGCACGGCATTCGGCTCATCGTCGTCGAAGCCGAAGTACTGCACGACGTCGTCAGGGCGATGTTTTTCTGCGGCCTCGACCAGTTGCGCCAGATTCAGCCGCGGCGTGTCGGCGGGCATCTCACGCACTTCGGGGGCATCGCCGAGCAGGTGCTCGATCTCGTGATGGAAAATCAGTGGCAAACCGGTCAATGCCAGCATCAGCAAAAACACGGTGCAGATCAGACTGGTCCAGGTGTGGATAAACGACCAGCGACGAATTGTTTTACTTTTCATTTCATGACCTTCAAAAACACCAAAGCCGTCCACGAGGGACGGCCTGGTCACAGGGCCTGTTTCAGCTCAGTTGCTTACCACTTGTAAGTGGCACTGGCGACGACGCTGCGCTGGTCGCCGTAGTAGCAGTAGAAACCGTCGCAGGTGGAAATGTAGTCCTTGTCGAACAGGTTGGTCGCGTTGAGTGCCAGCGACGCGCCTTTGAGGCTGTTGTCCAGACGGCCGAGGTCGTAATGCACGGCCGCGTCGAACACGGTGTAGGCGTCAGCCTTGCCCAGCCAGGTGTTGCCTTTGTCGCCGTAGGTGTTGCCGGTGTAGCGCACGCCGCCGCCGATGCCGAAGCCGTCGAGTAGGCCGGTGTGCCAGGTGTAGTCGGTCCACAGCGAGGCTTGCTGGTTCGGCATCAGTTGCAGGCGATTGCCTTTGTCGACGCCTTTCTGCACCTCGGACTTGGCCAGGGTGTAGGCGGCGATGACTTTCAGGTTATCGGTCACGTCGGAGACCGCTTCCAGCTCCAGGCCTTTGACTTTCACTTCGCCGGTCTGGCTGGTGATCGTCACGTTGTTGACGATGCTGTTGACCGAGACGTTCTTCTGGGTCAGGTCATACACCGCAGCGCTGAGCAGGGTTTTGCTGCCCGGTGGCTGGTACTTGATGCCCATTTCCCACTGCTTGCCTTCGGTCGGTTTGAACGAGTCGGTCGAGGTCGCGTCAGCGCCGCTGGTTGGCTGGAACGATTCGGCGTACGACAGGTACGGCACGAAGCCCGAGTCGAACACGTAGCTGATCGCCGCGTTGCCGCTGAACGCTTTGTCACGCTGAGTATTGGTCGCGTCGCCCTTGTTGATGAACTGCGTGCTGGTGTGCACCCAGTCTTCACGCCCGCCGAGGGTCAGGCGCCACTGGTCGAGGGCCATCTGGTCCTGCACGTAGAGACCGGTCTGGGTGGTCTTCTGGTCGTAATCGTAAAACGCGCTGGAGCGCGGTGGACGCACGATGGTCTGGCCGTAGATCGGGTTGTTGACGTTGATGTCCGGCGCGGAGCCAAAGATCGAGGTGTAGTTGGTGTTGCTGCGTTGATGATCGAGACCCAGCAGCAGCGTATGGCGGATGTCGCCGGTGGCGAAATCGGCCTGGAAGTTGTTGTCCACGGCGAACTGGCTGATGTCTTCATCGACGTTGGTGGTGCCGCGGCCGACATTGCCCTGATCGTCGACGGTGAACCCGGCGAACGACGGGTTGTAGCTGTTGACGGTGACGGTCTGGAAGGCCAGATCCGACTTGGTGTAACGCAGGTTCTGCTTGAACTGCCAGACGTCATTCAGGCGATGTTCGAAGGCGTAACCGAGCGCGTAGTAGGTGCGGTCGTAGTAGTCGTAGTCAGGATCACCGAGGTTCTTGTGGTGGGAGATCTTGCCGAACGGCATGTCGATCTTGGTGCCCTGGATCGGGTAGAACTGGCTGGTGACGCCGGTATCGTCACGGGTGAACTGCGTGAGCAGGGTCAGCTTGGTATCGTCGTCGATATTCCAGGTCATGCTCGGCGCGATGTTGTAGCGCTTGTTTTCGATGTGGTCGATCTGCGTGTCGCTGTCGCGCACGACGCCGCTGATGCCGTACAGGAACTGACCAGCCTCATCAATCTTGCCGGTGCTGGCGAAGTTGATCTGGCGATGGTTGTCGCTGCCGTATTGCAGCTGAATTTCGCTGCTGGCTTCGGCACTTGGACGGCGGCTGACCATGTCCAGCAAGCCGCCCGGAGGCGTCTGGCCGTATACCGACGACGCCGGGCCACGCAGCAGGGCGAGGCGATCGAGGTTCCAGGTTTCCGGTTTCGGGTTGGCGTAGACACCGCGTGGCAGCGGCAGGCCATCGAGGAACTGGGTCGGCTCGAAACCACGCACGCGCAGCCAGTCGATGCGGGTGTCGCTGCCGTAGCTGCTGGCGGTGATGCCCGGCATGTAGCGCACGGCGTCGTCGAGGCTGTGCACGCCACGATCTTCCATTTGCTGGCGCGTCGCAACCGAGATCGAGCGGGGAGCTTCGACCAGCGCGGTGTCGGTCTTGGTGCCGGCGGCGGTGCGGGTGGCGGTGTAGCCCTCGACCGGGCTCCAGGCGGTTTCGCTGTTTTCCACGCCGATGACCGAAGTCTCCGGCAGGGCCAGCGTACCTTCAGGCACGGCGACCAGGCTGTAAGTGCCGGCGTTGCTTTGTTCCAGTTGCAGACCGGAGCCACGCAGGGCTGCACGCAAGGCGCCGGCCGCGTCGTACTGACCGCTCACCGGTGCCGAGGTCTTGCCGGCTGCCAGCGCCGGGTTCAGCGACAGCGCGAGGCCGCCCTGGCTGGCGATCTGGTTGAGCGTGGTCGACAGCGGCGCGGCGGGCAGGTTGTAGGCGCGAACGCTGGACGCTTGTTCAGCGGCGAGCAACGGGTTGCTGATCAGCGGCGCGCTGAGAGCAATGGCGACGGCCAGCAGGCTGGGGCGCAACAAGGTGTCTAGCGAACGGGACATACGGCGGCTCCTGAATGGAAATATTTCTCAATTGCCTGTGTGCCGGATGAAACTCGAAAAGTGATAGGGCTGGATGAAAATAATTTCGATTTGCGGAAAACAGCGGTGTGGCGGATGACGCCATCGCGAGCAGGCTCACTCCTACAGGGGAACGCATTTCAACTGTAGGAGTGAGCCTGCTCGCGATAGCAACCGCTCAGCCACCCGATCATTCAGGCTTGGAATCAGCCTTCGCGACTGTCACCCAATACTGCGTGTGCTGCTCGATCTGTACCGGCAGGGTCGGCAGCAGGGCGTTCAGCGCTTTGTCGGTGTCATGCAGCGGAAAGCTGCCGGTAATCCGCAGATCAGCCACGTCCGGCGCGACGCCCAGGTGCCCGCGTCGATAACGCCCGAGTTCATGCACCAGATCGCCCAGCCGCGCGTTGTCGACCACCAGCATGCCGCGCGTCCACGCGTCGGCGCCGGGATTGAGCGCGACAATCGGGTCCAGCCCGTCGCTACGCAGCAGCACTTGCTGGCCTTCACGGAGGATCTGTTCTTCAGGGTTCGTTGGCGTGTGTGCCGCCACCGCCGACTGCAACACGCTCAGGCGCGTGCCATCTTCCTCGCGCTTGACCAGGAACCGCGTGCCGAGGGCGCGCATGCTGCCCTCGCGGGTTTCGACGATAAACGGCCGCGCATCGCCATGACCGGTTTCGACGAGAATCTCGCCTTCCTGCAAAACGATCAGCCGGCGCTTGTCATCGAAACGCACATCCACCGCGCTGTGGGTGTTGAGGTTGAGCACGGTACCGTCGGCAAGGTGCAGGGTGCGTTGTTCACCGGTGGCTGTGCGCTGATCGGCGAGCCAGTAATCCAGCGGCAGATAACGCTCACTCAGGAACAGGCCCAGGCCGATGACCACGACGACGCTGGCCAAACCGCTGCCAAGCCTGCGCACGCGCCGGCGAATGCCCTCGCGCGATTGCAACAAGGCACTGCGCGCCGGACCTTTGGCCACGCTGAAACGCTGATCGAGCATGCCCAACTGACGCCAGGCGCGCGCGTGTTCCTCATGCGCTGCGTGCCATTTGGCGAACTCTTCGCGTTCCAGCGGGCTGCTCGAATCGAGGGTCAGTTGCCAGGCAATTGCCGCGTCCAGCACATGCGCCGGTACGGGGCGGGAACTGGCGGGACTCATGTCGGCTCACCGTACAGGGCGATGTAGCACTGACGAATGCCTTGCGCCAGATACTGACGCACGCGCGGCACCGAAACACCGAGCTTCTCGGCGATCTCGGCATGGCCGAGGCCATCAAGGCGGTTGTACAGGAAAGCGGCGCGGGCCTTGGTCGACAGTTTGCCGAGCAAGCGGTCGATGGCCTTGAGGTCTTCGAGGATCAGTTGCTGTTCTTCTATAGAAGGTTGTTCGCCTTCAGGGATCAGCATCAATTCGGTGAGATAGGCCTGCTCCAGCGCGGCGCGACGGAAATAGTCGAACAGCAGGCCTTTGGCGATCGCCACCAGAAAGGCCCGTGGCTCACGCGGCGTCAGCAATTCATCGCGGCCGAGCAGGCGCACGAAAGTGTCCTGGCTCAAGTCTTCGGCGCGTTGCGGACAGGCCACATTGCGCCGCAGCCACGCCAGCAGCCAACCGCGATGGTCGCGATACATCGCACCGACGAGCTGACTGTGAGGGCTTGGGGCTGACGACACCGGACATCACCGATTGGGAAATGTTAACTAACGCGAATTGTTCGCGATTCTGGCAGAGGTGGGAATGGTTAGCAATTGGCCACTGGTCAGATGACACGTTTGGACAACCCTGTAGGAGCTGCCGCAGGCTGCGATCTGTTGATCTTGTTTTTGCAGATCAAGGTCAAAAGATCGCAGCCTGCGGCAGCTCCTACAGGGGGGCTTTTAGAAGGACGGCGCTTGCTGGCGGCGCTTCCATTGGCTCAGGCGTTGCTGCAGGTTCAGCGGGCTGTGCATCTGTTGCTGACGCGCGCGACTGAACAAAATCAACGCCAGTTCCGCCGTGGCCAACGCATCGGCACTGGCGTTATGCCGTTCGAACACCTCAAGCTTGAACCAGTCGATCCACTCATCCAGCCCGGCTTCGCGAATGTTCGCCTGTGGGCACAGCAGCGGGGCGATGTCGGCGACATCCAGAAACACCTGCTGCAACTTGTGCCCCAGATGCTCCTTCAACGCGCGTCCAAGCATGTGCTGATCGAATGGCGCATGAAACGCCAACACCGGGCTGTCGCCGATAAACTCCAGCAATTCCAGCAACGCTTCGACCGGGTCACTGCCGGCGGCAATCGCATTCGGCCCCAGGCCATGAATCAATACGCTGGGGCTGAGCTTCAACTCTGTGCATTGCAGCGTGCGTTCGAACTGCTGGCTGAAATCGATCGCGCCATCCTCGATCACCACCGCGCCAATCGACAACACCCGATCCTTGTTCAGGTTGAGCCCGGTGGTTTCCAGATCCAGCACCACCCAGCGCTGCTCACGCAGGCTGCATTCACCCAGCTCGGTGATCGCGGGCAGTTTTGCCAGGCGTTGCTGTAAATCCACTGACAGCACCGGGCTGGCCGGACGCAGCCACGAAAACAGGCTCATAGCTGATACCGCAAGGTCAGGCTGCTTTGCAGGCGCTGCGCCTGTCGCAACGACTCACGCAGAATGCGCCGATCGAGATGGTTGAGGCTGTCCGGATCGACGCGGTTGGAGTACGGCAGATTCTCGCGGGTCTGCAGTTGATGCTGTTGCATGCGCGTCTGCTGGATGAAGTGATACGCCTCTTCATAGGCCGCGCCGTCGAGCCGTTCGATGACTTCCTTGTCGACCAACTGACGGAAACGTTCGAGGGTGTTGTTGGCGTCGATGCCGTTGGCCAGCGCCAGCAGTCGCGCGCCATCGACGAACGGCGTCAGGCCCTGAACCTTGAGATCGAGCGTGGCTTTCTCGCCATTCTTGCGCGCCAGTACAAACTCGCGGAAGCGCCCGACCGGCGGACGATTGCGTAGCGCGTTGTCGGCCATCATGCGCTGGAACAAGCGGTTGTCGCCGACCTGATCGAGAATGCTCCGGCGTAGTTGCGCGCAACCTTGTTCATCGCCCCAGACCACGCGCAGATCGAAGTAAATGCTCGACCCCAACAGGTTCTCCGGCGTCGCCTCACGAATAAACGCCGCAAAGCGCCGTGCCCATTCCGCCCGCGACAAGCACAGCTCGGGGTTGCCGGCCATGATGTTGCCCTTGCACAAGGTGAAGCCGCACTGCGCCAGGCTCTGATTGATCTGTTGGGCAATCGGCAGCAGCTTGCCGCGAATCTCCGCCGCATGCGCGGCATCGCGGGCATCGAACAGAATGCCGTTGTCCTGATCGGTGTGCAGTGTCTGCTCGCGGCGGCCTTCACTGCCGAAACACAGCCAACTGAACGGCACACCGGGGTCGCCTTTTTCGGCGAGGGTCAGTTCGATCACCCGGCACACGGTGTGGTCGTTGAGCAGGGTGATGATGTGGGTGATCTGCGTCGAAGACGCGCCGTGAGCGAGCATGCGTTCGACCAGTTGGCCGATCTCGCCGCGCAGGCTCACCAATTGTTCGACGCGTTGCGCGCTGCGAATGGTCCGCGCCAGATGCACCAGATCGACCCGTTGCAGCGAGAACAGATCACGCTCCGAGACCACTCCGCACAGGCGTTGATCCTTGACCAGACAGACGTGGGCGATGTGCCGTTCGGTCATGGCAATCGCCGCATCGAAGGCGCTGTGGTCCGGTGAAAGGTAGAAGGGCGCGTGGGTCATATGGCGCTCGATGGCTTCGCCGAAATCGCCGATGCCTTCAGCCACGACATGGCGCAGATCACGCAGGGTGAAAATCCCCAGCGGCGCCTTGTGCTGATCCACGACGACGATGCTGCCGACCTGTTGCTCATGCATCAGCTTCACCGCTTCGCGCAGTGGCGTTTGCGGGCTGCACGTCACCGGGTGACGCATCGCCAGTTCGCCGAGGCGGGTGTTCAGCGAGTACTGGGTACCGAGGGTTTCCACGGCTTTCTGCTGCACTTGCTGATTGACCTGATCGAGCAGGCTGCTGACCCCGCGCAAGGCGAAATCACGGAAGCTGTTGGAGAGCGCGAATAACTTGATGAACGCCAGTTTGTTCAGTTGCAGGCAGAAGGTGTCTTCGCCGGCCAGGTGCTCGGTGCGCGTCGCGCGTTCGCCGAGCAATGCGGCCAGCGGAAAACATTCGCCGGTAGTGATTTCAAACGTGGTCTCGGTGCCAGGTTTGGTGATGTGCTGGCGTTCGCCGACCACCCGGCCTTGCTTGACGACATAGAAGTGTTCGACCGGGCCGTCGGTGGGTTTGATGATGCTCTCGCCCTGACCGTAGAACCGCAGCTGACATTGCTCCACCAGATAAGCCAGGTGAGCGTGTTCCATCTGATTGAAGGGCGGGAAGCGCTGGAGGAATTGCAGGGTGCCCTGAATGTTCTGCAATACCGCGGTTTTCCCTGCCTGGGTGAAGGCGTCCGCTTTACTCATAACCATTACCGCAGTCTTTTTTGAATTGTTGTTGTCGGATCGTTGCGGCCATGGTCGACCCCTGCGCGCAGGGTGCCCATTGGACGTAAGTCTAGGTTTTGCCACCATTGGCGCAGTTTCGGAGATGCCCTACGCAAACAGTCGGAAATTCCCGCAGTTACCCCCTTGGAAAAAAATCCGACGAAGTGCACATTGAAGCTCTGCCCAGCGATGTCTGACCACATGCCAGGTGATTGATTTGCACACTTAGAGAACGCTATGTCCGACCACGATATTTTGAGCGATGCCGAGCGTGAAGCGCTCAGCGCAGTGATGCTCGAACCCGATCTGCCGCCGCAGCGTGTCCTGATCGTCGATGACGACAAGGATGCGCGGGAACTGCTATCGGAGATTCTCGCGTTGGACGGCATTCGTTGCATGACCGCGGCCAGTGGCGAAACGGCACTGAAGATGCTCGCCGAGAAACCTTCGATCGGCCTGGTGATCACCGATCTGCGCATGGGCAATGTCGATGGCCTGGATCTGATTCGCCAGGTGCGCGAGTCGGTGCGGGCGGCGATGCCGATCATCATTGTCTCGGGCGATGCCGATGTGAAAGACGCAATTGCGGCGATGCATTTGAGCGTGGTGGATTTTCTGCTCAAGCCGATTGATACGGGCAAGTTGTTGGCATTGGTGAAACATGAATTGGGGATTGAGCTTTAGAAGCCCCTCACCCTAGCCCTCCCGAAACGTCGGACCGCCCGGAGGGAGAGGGGACTGACCGCGGTGGATGTTCGAGGTACACCGACTTGAGATTCCCAGTCGAACTCAGGTTTTGAAAAGCACCAAGATCAGCTCCCTTGCCCCTCTACCCTTGGCAATTCCTGAGTCGAGCTCAGATTTTGAAAAGCATACAGATCTGCTCCCTTTCCCCTCTACCCGTGGCAATTCCTGAGCCGAGCTCAGATTTTGAAAAGCATATAGATCTGCTCCCTTTCCCCTCTACCCCATGGGGGAGAGGGCTGGGGTGAGGGGGATGGATCTTAAGCCGACCAGAAAACCCAGCCCCGCAGCATAAACAAAAAAGCCCTGATCTCTCGATCAGGGCTTTTTCATATCCGGCATCTACGCAAATTTACAGGCCGTTGGCTGCCTTGAACTCGCGACGACGACGGTGCAGGACCGGCTCGGTGTAGCCGTTCGGCTGCTTGGTGCCTTCGACCACCAGTTCGACCGCCGCCTGGAAGGCGATGTTGCTGTCGAAGTTGGGGGCCAGCGGACGGTACAGCGGATCGTTGGCGTTCTGACGGTCAACCACCGGCGCCATGCGCTTGAGGCTTTCCATCACTTGCGCTTCGGTGACCACGCCGTGGCGCAGCCAGTTGGCGATGTGCTGGCTGGAAATACGCAGCGTGGCACGGTCTTCCATCAGGCCGACGTCATTGATGTCCGGCACTTTGGAGCAACCAACGCCTTGGTCGATCCAGCGCACTACATAACCGAGAATGCCCTGGGCGTTGTTGTCCAGTTCGTTCTTGATCTGCTCCGGGGTCCAGTTCGGGTTGACCGCCAGCGGGATGGTCAGGATGTCGTCCACCGAAGCGCGAGCACGTTTGGCCAGTTCGGCCTGACGGGCGAACACGTCGACCTTGTGGTAGTGCAGCGCGTGCAGTGCAGCAGCGGTCGGCGATGGAACCCAGGCGGTGTTGGCGCCGGCCAGTGGATGCGCAATTTTCTGCTCGAGCATCGCCGCCATCAGGTCCGGCATCGCCCACATGCCTTTGCCGATTTGTGCGCGACCTTGCAGGCCGGTGCTCAGACCGATATCAACGTTCCAGTTTTCGTAGGCGCCGATCCACTTCTCTGCCTTCATGTCGGCCTTGCGTACTACCGGGCCGGCTTCCATGGAGGTGTGGATTTCATCGCCAGTGCGGTCGAGGAAACCGGTGTTGATGAACACCACGCGCTCGCTGGCTGCCTTGATGCAGGCCTTGAGGTTGACCGTGGTACGGCGTTCCTCGTCCATGATCCCGACTTTCAGCGTGTTGCGCGCAAGGCCCAGCACGTCTTCGATGCGACCGAACAGCTCGTTGGTGAACGCTGCTTCTTCCGGGCCGTGCATCTTCGGTTTAACGATGTAGACCGAACCGGTGCGGGTGTTGCGACGCGAGGTGTTGCCGTTGAGGTTGTGCATCGCCGCGAGGCAAGTGACCAGACCGTCGAGGATGCCTTCCGGCACTTCGTTACCGTCTTTGTCGAGAATCGCGTCGATGGTCATCAGATGGCCAACGTTACGCACGAACAACAGCGAACGACCGTGCAGCGTCACTTCACCGCCATTCGGCGCGGCGTAGGTACGATCCGGATTCATGGTGCGGGTGAAGGTCTGGCCGCCCTTGGACACGGATTCCGACAGATCGCCCTTCATCAGGCCGAGCCAGTTTCGGTAGATCACCACTTTGTCGTCGGCATCGACGGCCGCCACGGAGTCTTCGCAGTCCATGATGGTGGTCAGGGCCGCTTCCATCAGGATGTCTTTGACGCCGGCCGCATCGGTCTGGCCGACCGGGGTGGTGGCGTCGACCTGGATTTCGAAATGCAGACCGTTGTGTTTCAGCAGGATCGCGATTGGCGCGTTGGCGTCGCCCTGGAAACCGATCAGTTGCGCATTGTCGCGCAGGCCAGCGTTGCTGCCATCCTTGAGGGTGACCAGCAGTTTGCCGTCAGCGATTTTGTAGCCGGTCGAATCAACGTGGGAGCCAGCGGCCAATGGCGCGGCTTCGTCGAGGAAGGCACGGGCGAAGGCAATGACTTTGTCGCCACGCACCTTGTTGTAGCCTTTGCCTTTTTCCGCGCCACCGTCTTCGCTGATCGCGTCGGTGCCGTAGAGGGCGTCATACAGCGAACCCCAACGGGCATTCGAGGCATTGAGAGCGAAGCGGGCGTTCATCACCGGCACAACGAGTTGCGGGCCGGCGGTACGGGCGATTTCATCATCGACGTTTTGTGTCGTTGCCTGGAAATCAGCCGCTTCTGGCAGCAGATAACCGATTTCTTGCAGGAACGCTTTGTAGGCTACGGCGTCGTGCGCCTGACCGTTGCGTTCCTGATGCCAGGCGTCAATGCGTGCCTGGAAGTCATCGCGTTTGGCGAGTAGGGCTTTGTTCTTCGGCGCCAGGTCATGAATGACCTTGTCGGCACCTTCCCAGAATTTGTCGGCGGTGAGGCCGGTACCGGGAATGGCTTCGTTGTTCACGAAGTCGAACAGGACTTTGGCGACCTGCAGGCCACCGACTTGAACGTGTTCAGTCATTGCTTGCCTCACTCTGCTCAGCTATTTCGCTTTTCAGCTCTTCAATTTGACAATGAAGCCTCTGGCCATTTAAACCACAAACCTGCCGACCAGTACATGCCATTGCTGGCGGCTGGGCTGGGACCAATCAAAGGCTTGGGGCCTTGCTGACGGGGCTTTCAGGGTTGCGAACGTGCCTTGGGCAGACATCGGTTCAGCGTTATGTAGTGCGCGCTGCGGCATACTACATGATGAGTTGCGCTTGTGAAAATC
Source organism: Pseudomonas sp. NPDC089741 (assembly GCF_044748825.1). Classification (NCBI taxonomy): domain Bacteria; kingdom Pseudomonadati; phylum Pseudomonadota; class Gammaproteobacteria; order Pseudomonadales; family Pseudomonadaceae; genus Pseudomonas; species Pseudomonas sp. NPDC089741. The sequence goes on from NZ_JBIVGT010000019.1 coordinate 67,236, forward strand.
AGACTAATTACGTCGTTCTGCGACCTCATGTCGCATTGCGGTCACATCGCGGAACGGGATGTTCTCAAAAAACCATTGGATTGTTCCAGCTAAATATCAAAAGTTGTACACATAAATACTATTTGGCTGCTATGGCGCAGTTTTTGTGGTGCGCACCTTGATGGCGAGTGGATTTGTGGCGAGGGGATTTATCCCCGTTGGGTGGCGAAGCCGCCCCCAGCGTTTCTGGCAGATAAACCGAATTGGCAGGATTTACGACTGCTGCGCAGCCGGACGGGGATAAATCCCCTCGCCACAAATTGATACCCAAACCCAAACCCAAACCCAAACCCAAACCCAAACCCAAACCCAGGCACAGTTTTTCAGCAAGGCAGGTCGGGTCGGGCTGAATTGACGTGCTTGCCTATACTTGCCCTTCTATAACAAAAGTCATGACAAGAGGGCGGCGCCATGGACCATCTCGTACTCACCGTGTTCGCCCCGGACAAGCCCGGGCAGGTCGAGCGCATTGCCCAATGCATCGCCGACCATGGCGGAAACTGGCTGGAAAGCCGGATGTCGCGGATGGCCGGGCAGTTCGCCGGAATTCTCCGGGTGGGCGTGCCGGCGGAGGCTTACGACGAATTAGTCGATTCCCTACAAGCCTTGTCGACGCATGGCATTCGCGTGCTGATTGCCGAAAGCGGTATCGAACAGTCCTGTACCTGGAAACCGATCGCCATGGAGCTGGTAGGCAACGACCGGCCGGGGATTGTGCGCGACATCACGCGGCTGTTGAGCGAGCAGGGCGTCAACCTCGAACGGCTGGTGACTGAGGTGCGTCCGGCACCGATGAGCAGCGAACCGCTGTTTCACGCCGAGGCGATTCTCGCGGTGCCGCTAACCTTGTCGCTCGACGTCTTGCAGTCACGCCTGGAAACCCTGGCCGATGATCTGATGGTCGAGTTGGTGTTACGCACAGACCTTTGAACACCGTCCGGGTTATCCAGTTTTAACGTGCACCTGCCTGTGGATAACCTGTAGAGACCAGCCGCAGCGCCATACAGACTGCGGCTTTGCGCTAATTGATCAAAAAACCGCCAGCATTCAGTGACTTGCACACAAACGGCGGGGATCACGCTGTGGATAACCTTGGGAAGGAACGTGGCAGGCCACGAGAACCGTGGCCTGCGGAGGTTTGTACGTTTTTTGATCAGGCGCGGCGACGCAAACTGATCACGGCGTCGACGCTGTAAACGGCCAGACCGGCCCAGATGAAGATGAATGCGATCAGTGTGCTGGACGACAAGTGCTCACCGAACAGCAGCACCGCTTGCAACAGCACCAGTGTCGGTGCGAGGTATTGCAGGAAGCCGATCGTGGTGTAAGGCAAGTGTCGCGTAGCGGCGTTGAAGCACACCAACGGGACTAAGGTGACCGGCCCGGCGGCTACCAGCCACCACGCTTGCGACGTGGTCCAGAACTCGGGTTGTGCGCTGGTCGCGGTCTGGTTGAGGAGCAGCCAGGCAATGGCAATCGGCACCAGCATCCAGGTTTCCACCACCAGCCCCGGCAACGCCTTGACCGGCGCCTGCTTGCGGATCAGGCCGTAGAAGCCGAAGGTCAACGCCAGCACCAGCGACACCCACGGCAAGCTGCCGACCTGCCACACCTGCTGCGCCACGCCCACCGCCGCCAAGGCGACTGCGACCCACTGCATCCGCCGCAGACGCTCGCCAAGAAGCAACATCCCCAAGAGCACGTTGACCAGCGGGTTGATGTAGTAACCGAGGCTGGCTTCGAGCATGCGCCCGTTGTTCACCGACCATACGTAAGTCAGCCAGTTGGCGGCGATCAACGTACCGCTCAACGCGAGGATCGCCAGGCGTTTCGGGTTGTCGAGCAGTTCGCGCAACCAGCCCGGGTGCTTCCACACCATCAGCAACAGCGCGCCGAACAACGCCGACCACAACACCCGGTGGATGATGATCTCGACCGCCGGAACCTCGGCAATGGCTTTGAAATAGATCGGGAACAGGCCCCAGATGATGTAGGCACTCAGGCCCAGAATGTACCCGCGACGCGGGTTGGCGGCTTGCATGCAGAATCCTTGCTCAGGCAGCTGACAAAGGGGGGATTGTAAGGAGATTTGTCTACGAATGTCGTAGCGCAATGGTCGGGAAATTGTGAACACCGAACAAATGTAGGAGTGAGCCTGCTCGCGATAGCGCTCTGACATTCAACATTTTCGTTGACTGGATAAAACGCTATCGCGAGCAGGCTCACTCCTACAGAGGATGAAGGCGGGTCAGAAGAGTTTCAGTGGCTCTTCATTCAGTGCGGACAGTTGCTCGCGCAACGCCAACACCTGATCGCCCCAGTAACGTTCAGTACCGAACCACGGAAAACTGTGCGGAAACGCCGGGTCATCCCAACGCCGTGCCAGCCAAGCGCTGTAATGCATCAGGCGCAGCGCGCGCAACGGTTCGATCAGCGCCAGTTCGCGCGGGTCGAAATCGTGGAATTCGTTGTAGCCGTCCATCAACTCAGACAGTTGGCCGAGGCATTCCTGACGGTCGCCGGCCAGCATCATCCATATGTCCTGCACGGCCGGGCCCATGCGGCAGTCGTCGAGGTCGACAATGTGGAACATCTCGTCGCGGCACATCATGTTGCCGGGGTGGCAGTCGCCGTGCATGCGGATGTTCTGGTGCGGCGTGTTGGCGTAGGCATCTTCCACGCGTTTGAGCAGGTCGCGGGCGACGGACTCGTAGGCCGGCAGCAGGCTCTTGGGGATGAAGTTGCCTTCAAGCAGGGTGTTCAGCGAGGCGTGGCCGAAGTTCTGCACGGCGAGGGCCTCGCGATGTTCGAACGGCTTGGTCGCGCCGACCGCGTGAATCCGCCCGAGCAACTGGCCGAGGCGGTACAGCTGATCGAGATTGCCCGGCTCCGGCGCCCGGCCGCCACGACGCGGGAACAAGGTGAAGCGGAAACCGGCATGCTCGTGCAGGGTTTCGCCGTTGTGGATCATTGGTGCAACCACCGGGATGTCGACGTCGGCCAGCTCGAAGGTGAACTTGTGTTCTTCGAGGATGGCTTCGTTGGTCCAGCGCTGCGGGCGGTAGAACTTGGCGATCAGCGGTTCGGAGTCTTCGATGCCGACCTGATAGACGCGGTTCTCGTAGCTGTTGAGCGCCAGAATGCGCGCATCACTGAGGAAGCCAATGCTTTCAACGGCATCGAGGACGAGGTCGGGTGTGAGGGTTTCAAACGGGTGGGCCATGCTGACTCCTGCGCGCAGCAGGCTGCCGCGTCCGGCCCAGCATGGTAGCGCAGATGGCAGCGGGGGAGGTGGTTGGTGTCTGGGAGGGCCTCTTCGCGAGCAAGCCCGCTCCCACATTGGATTGTCTGTGTGCCTGAGATAGTTGGCACACTGAAGACCCTGTGGGAGCGAGCCTGCTCGCGAAAGCGGTTTATCAGGCGCCGACTATTCCGCCATCCTCACGGGTAATCGCCATCACTGACGAGCGCGGTTTGCCATTCGGCAAATGCTCAGGGAACGTCGAACCGCCGTTCTCCCCCGGATGCTGAATCCCGACAAACAGGGTCTTCTGATCCGGCGAGAAGCTGATCCCGGTAACTTCACAACCAATCGGCCCGACCATGAAGCGGCGAATTTCACCGGTCTTCGGATCGGCGCAGAGCATCTGGTTATTGCCCATCCCGGCAAAGTCGCCGGCGTTGCTGGAGTCGCCATCAGTGAGAATCCACAAGCGTCCGGCCTTGTCGAAGCCCAAACCATCGGGGCTGTTGAACATGTTCTGCGCGGTGATGTTTTTCGAGCCGCCCTTCGGCGTCCCGGCGTGTACGCCCGGGTTGCCGGCGACCACAAACAGATCCCAGGCAAACGTCTTCGCCGCGTGATCGTCGCGATCAGTGCGCCAGCGCAGGATCTGCCCGTAAACGTTCTTTTCACGAGGGTTCGGTCCGCCCACCGGTTGCCCGTCTTCGCCGCGCTTGGCGTTGTTGGTCAGGGTGCAATAAACCTGGCCATCCTTGGGGCTGACGACGATCCATTCCGGGCGGTCCATGCGCGTGGCACCAACAACACTGGCGGCGAGGCGCGCGTGGATCAGCACTTCAGCCTGATCGGCGAAACCGCTGCTGGCGTCGATACCGTTTTTGCCGTGGGTCAGTTCGATCCACTGGCCCTGGCCTTTCGGATGGTCGGGGTTGCTGTCGCCGTTGTCGAACTTGGCCACGTACAGGGTGCCGTGATCGAGGATGTCGCGGTTGGCCTTGGCGTTGCGATGGTTGATGCGGTCACGGCTGACGAATTTGTAGATGAACTCGCCACGCTCGTCGTCGCCCATGTACACCACAGCGCGGCCGTCGTCGGTCTCGGCGAGTGCGGCGTTTTCATGTTTGAAACGACCCAGCGCCGTACGCTTGACCGGGGTCGATTGCGGATCGAACGGATCGATCTCGACCACCCAACCGTGACGGTTGAGTTCGTTGGGGTTCTTCGCCATGTCGAAGCGCGGGTCATACGGATGCCAGTTGATCTCGCGGCTGGCGGCCGACACACCGTAGCGCTTCTGCGCCGGATCGAACTGCTGCTGGGCGTTGCTGCTGCCGAAGCAGTCGGTGAAGTTTTCTTCGCAGGTCAGGTAAGTACCCCACGGGGTTTTACCGTTGGCGCAGTTCTGGAAGGTGCCGAGGACTTGTTTGCCGTGTTTGTCGGCGGCGGTTTTCATCAAGGCGTGACCGGCAGCGGGGCCGCCGATGCGCAGCGGTGAGTTACCGTGGATTCGGCGGTTGTAACGCGAGCCTTGAACGAACTGCCACTGGCCGTTCTTGCGCTGCACCTCGATCACCGAAACGCCTTCGCAGGCCAGCGCCTTGCGTACGTCCTCGGCCGATTTCGGCATGCCACCGTGCGGGTAGAGATAGCGGTAGTTGGTGTATTCGTTGTTGATCGCCATCAACGCGCGGTTGCGGTCGTCGGGGAAAGCGAACAGGCTCATGCCGTCATTGTTGTCGCCGAACTGCACTTCCTGTGCAGCGGCGGTGCCGTTGCCGCTCGGGTCGAAGGCCGGGCCGTTTTTGTGCAACGGTTGGCCCCAGCTGATCAGCACCGAGGATTTGTAGCCTTTGGGCAGGCTGATCACGTCGGTGGTCGCCGCCGGAATGCTTTCGAAACCGAGCAAACGGCTGTTGCCGACGCTAATACCGTTGGCCAGCGCGCTACGGCTCAACAGGCTGCCGCCGAGGAACATCGCTGCGCCGCACAGCGCACCGGCGCCGATGAAACCGCGACGGCTGAGGCCGACCATTTTTTCCAGGTCAGTCGATTGGTTTTCTTCTAATAGGCTCACATCAGGCTCCCTGCTTGGTTTTGGCAGCCACCTTAATGAGCGTCGATGACGCTTTCGTTGCAGCGCCCGACTACAGCGGAGTACCGATCAGCACGTTGGACGCTGAAAACTGCACCTGCACCGGTTGTTCAACGGTCAGACCACGGGTGCGCAAGTCCAGCGGCTCGGCCAGGGCGCAGAGGGTATGGCCGTTGGGCAGGGTAATGCGCACTTCGCTGGGGCCGTCCTCGGCATCGAGAATGGCTTCGATGGTGCCCTTCAGAAGATTGTGACCAGACGTTGCAGGTTGCTCGACGGTCAGCAGTTCGAGCCAGCCAGCCTTGATCAACGCCACCACTTCGGTGCCGGACTGCAGTTCCAGGTGCACGGTGCTGTCGTGGGTGATCTGCGCGTCGAGGTGCAGGCCTTCAGCCAGTTCGAGGCGGATCAGGTCATTGCGGCCCTGACTGTCAATCGCCACGACCTTGCCGTGCAACTGATTGCGCGCGCTGGTTCGGAGCATCAGCCGACCAAGCAGGTCAAGATCGCTAGCGTCTTCCGCCGCTTCCAGCACCTGCGCCTGCAAGGCTTGCAGCTTTTGATACAGGCGCAACACCCGTTCGCCTTCGCTGGACAGTTTTGCGCCGCCGCCGCCCTTGCCGCCGACGGCGCGTTCGACCAGCGGTTTCAGCGCGAGATTGTTCAGCTCATCGATCGCATCCCACGCCGCTTTGTAACTCAGGCCTGCGCTTTTTGCCGCGCGGGTGATCGAACCCTGTTCGGCGATGTGTTGCAGCAGGGCGATGCGCTGCGGACGGCGGACGATGTGCTGGGACAACAGGGAAGGCATGGGCATGAATGGGGTGCTTTTTAGCTGTGGCGGTGGGGAGTGAAGTTGGCCGCTCGCGACGCGAGAGTCAAGCCAAACCCAATCCCCTGTAGGAGCTGCGGCACGCTGCGATCTTTTGATCTTGTTTCCAGAGATCCAAAGATCGCAGCGTGCCGCAGCGCCTACAGGGGTTATGTAGGCTTCAGGTTCCGGGTTTTGGCGTGCGGGCGAGGCAATAGACGTCAACTCTTGCTGCGCCAGCTTTCATTAACAATCGGGCCAACGCTTGGGCGGTGGCGCCGGTCGTCAGCACATCATCGATCAACGCCAGATGTCGGCCCTTCACCTGTGCATCGGGATTGAGGCTGAAGGCTTGCAGCAGATTGCGTTTACGCGCCTTGGCGTCGAGATCCTGCTGCGCGCTGGTGTTATGAACCCTGTCTAGAACATCTTCCTCGCAAGGTAAATCCAGCGACTTGCCCAGCCAACGCGCCAACAGCGCCGCTTGATTGAAACCGCGCTGACGCAAGCGTTGTTTCGCCAGTGGCACCGGCAACAACGCATCAGGCCTTGGCAAACCCTCTTCGAAGCGATGTTGCAGGTATTGCCCGAGAACGTCGGCGAGCAGGTGGCCAAACGGCCATTTCGCGTTGTGTTTAAACCGTGTAATCAAACTGTCGAGCGGGAAGCCATACAGCCACGGCACGACCACCTGTTCGAACGCCGGCGGCTCTAGCAGGCACTCGCTACACGTGCGTCCCGCTGCGGTCTGCGGCAAAGCGCAGGTGACGCAATGCTCGCCAAGCCACGGCAGATCGGTTTCGCAGGCGACGCAGATTGGCAATTCTGCGTCTGCGGGCTCATCGCACAACAAACAGGTCTGTACGTTTTTTAAACAGATGTAAACCGACTCTTTGCATGGTGGTTGACAGCGCATGTCTCTTCCTTAAATATGCCGAACATCCGTGTAGCGCCTGTGGGTATTCCATTTCCGCAGTCGCGAGCCAAGCATAACCAAGGAATTACCCATGAGCGCGAGCACCACCGCCACCCTGCGTCACGACTGGTCTCTGGCCGAAGTCAGAGCACTCTTCGTACAGCCTTTCAACGACTTGCTGTTCCAGGCGCAAACGGTGCACCGCGCGCATTTCAACGCCAACCGCGTGCAGGTTTCGACGCTGCTGTCGATCAAGACCGGCGCCTGTCCGGAAGACTGCAAGTACTGCCCGCAGTCCGGTCACTACAACACTGGCCTTGAAAAAGAAAAGCTGATGGAAGTGCAGAAAGTCCTCGAAGAGGCGGCACGTGCCAAGGCGATCGGCTCGACGCGGTTCTGCATGGGTGCGGCGTGGAAACATCCGTCGGCGAAAGACATGCCGTACGTGCTGAAGATGGTCGAAGGCGTGAAAGCCATGGGGCTGGAAACCTGCATGACCTTGGGCCGTCTCGATCAGGATCAGACCGAAGCACTGGCCAAGGCTGGCCTCGATTACTACAACCACAACCTCGACACCTCGCCGGAGTTCTACGGCAGCATCATCACCACCCGTACTTACAGCGAGCGTCTGCAAACGCTGGCCTACGTGCGTGAGTCGGGGATGAAGATCTGCTCCGGCGGTATTCTCGGCATGGGCGAGTCGCTGGATGACCGCGCCAATCTGCTGATCCAGTTGGCCAACCTGCCGGAACACCCGGAGTCGGTGCCGATCAACATGCTGGTGAAAGTCGCCGGCACGCCGCTGGAAAACGCCGAAGACATCGACCCGTTCGACTTCATCCGCATGCTCGCCGTGGCGCGCATCCTCATGCCGCAATCCCACGTGCGCCTGTCCGCTGGCCGCGAAGCGATGAACGAGCAGATGCAGGCCCTGGCCTTTTTCGCCGGTGCCAACTCGATTTTCTACGGCGACAAACTGCTGACCACCGCCAACCCGCAGGCCGACAAGGACATGCAACTGTTTGCACGTCTGGGCATTCAGCCGGAAGCGCGTGAAGAGCATTCCGACGAAGTTCATCAAGCCGCGATCGAGCAGGCGCTGGTCGAGCAGAAAAGCAGCGAGCAGTTCTACAACGCCGCCGTCTAACCGCCCCATGCATCCCATGTAGGAGCTGCCGCAGGCTGCGATCTTTTGCTGTTGTTTTTAAATAGACAAGATCAAAAGATCGCAGCCTGCGGCGGCTCCTACAGAGTTGTTTTTTACTGTCGAGGCCTGCATGTCTTTCGATCTCGCCGCACGCCTTGCTGCCCGTCGTGCTGAAAATCTGTATCGCCAGCGACCGCTGCTCGAGTCTCCGCAGGGGCCGTACGTGGTGGTCGATGGTCAGCCGTTGCTCGCCTTCTGCAACAACGATTACCTCGGTCTGGCCAATCATCCGCAAGTCATCGAAGCGTGGCGCGCCGGCGCCGAACGCTGGGGTGTCGGCGGCGGTGCGTCGCATTTGGTGATTGGTCACAGCGGCCCGCATCACGCGCTTGAAGAAGCACTGGCCGATCTCACCGGTCGACCACGCGCGCTGCTGTTCACCACCGGTTACATGGCCAATCTCGGCGCCGTCACGGCGCTGGTCGGGCAGGGCGATACGGTGCTGGAAGACCGTCTCAATCACGCCTCGCTGCTGGATGCCGGCCTGCTGTCCGGCGCGCGTTTCAATCGTTATCTGCACAACGACGCGGTGAGCCTGGCCAAGCGCCTGGAGAAAGCCTCCGGCAATACGCTGGTGGTCACCGATGGCGTGTTCAGCATGGACGGCGACCTCGCTGATCTGCCGGCGTTGGCCCGCGAGGCCAAGGCCAAAGGCGCGTGGCTGATGGTCGACGATGCTCACGGCTTCGGCCCGTTGGGTGCCAACGGTGGCGGGATCGTCGAGCATTTCGGTTTGAGTCAGGAGGATGTGCCGGTTCTGGTCGGCACCCTCGGCAAAGCGTTCGGCACGGCGGGTGCTTTTGTTGCCGGAAGCGAGGAACTGATCGAGAGTCTGATCCAGTTTGCCCGCCCGTACATCTACACCACCAGCCAACCGCCGGCACTGGCGTGTGCAACGCTGAAAAGTCTGGAATTACTGCGTACCGAGCATTGGCGGCGCGAGCATCTTGATCTGCTGATCCGTCAATTTCGCCAAGGGGCCGAGCAGATCGGACTGCAACTCATGGACAGCTTCACCCCGATTCAACCGATCATGATTGGCGATGCCGGGCGCGCCGTACGCCTGTCGCAAATGCTCCGCGAGCGCGGCTTGCTGGTCACGGCAATCCGCCCGCCTACCGTGCCCGCTGGCAGCGCACGACTGCGGGTGACCCTGACCGCTGCCCACAGCGAGGCGCAGGTGCAGCTATTGTTGGAAGGACTGGCCGATTGCTTTGCCCACCTGTCGCCGGAGCCAAGCCATGCGTGATCGCCTGATTCTGCTGCCTGGCTGGGGCCTCGGTGTTTCGCCGATGGAGCCTTTGGCCGCCGCATTGCAAGGCCTCGATGAGCATCTGAAGGTTGAAATCGAGCCGTTGCCGGAGATCGATTCCAGCGACTTGCAGGACTGGCTGGATGAACTCGATGAACGCATTCCTGAGGATGTCTGGCTCGGTGGCTGGTCGTTGGGCGGCATGCTCGCGTCGGAGTTGGCGGCGCGCCGTGGCGAACGTTGCTGCGGGTTGCTGACGCTGGCGAGCAATCCTGCGTTTGTCGCCCATGAACAGTGGCCGAACGCGATGCCCGCCGAGACTTTCGACGCGTTTCTCGCCGGTTGCCAGGCCGATCCGCGCATGATCCTCAAGCGTTTCTCGCTGCTGTGTGCCCAGGGCGCAGATGACGCGCGCGGCTTGTCGCGGCTGATGCTCGGCGGCGCACCGCACACCACGCCCGCGTCGTTGATGGCGGGACTGGAATTGCTCGCACAACTGGACACTCGCGAAGCGTTGCAAGCGTTTCGTGGGCCGCAGTTTCATCTGTTTGCCGGCCTCGACGGGCTGGTACCTGCGGAGGCGGCGGGGGCCTTGTTCAGCCTGTTGCCGGATATCGAAATTGGCCTGATCGAACAGGCCAGCCATGCGTTTCTTCTGGAGGACCCCCACGGAGTGGCCGGTGCGATCCAGGCTTTTTTACATGAGTGCGGTGATGACTGATTTGTCTCTTGTTGCGCTGCCTGGCGGCTTGCCTGACAAGCGTCAGGTCGCGGCTTCTTTTTCTCGCGCGGCGGCCAGTTATGACAGCGTCGCCGAGTTGCAACGTGATGTCGGTACACAGTTGATCCAGCGTTTGCCGCAGGAGTTCGTGCCTGCGCGTTGGCTGGATCTGGGTTGTGGCACGGGTTATTTCACTCGCGCGTTGGCTTCGCGGTTGGCCGGGAGCCACGGGCTGGCGCTGGACATCGCCGAGGGCATGCTCAATCACGCGCGTCCATTGGGTGGCGCTGAGTATTTCATTGCTGGCGATGCCGAGCGGCTGCCGTTGCAGAATTCGACCTGCGATCTGATCTTTTCCAGCCTCGCGGTGCAGTGGTGCGCGGATTTCGATGCGGTGCTCAGCGAAGCCTTTCGCGTACTGAAACCGGGCGGGATTTTCGCATTTGCTAGTCTTTGTGTAGGGACGTTGTTTGAGTTGCGCGATAGCTGGCGGCAGGTCGACGGGCTGGTGCACGTCAACCGCTTCCGCGAGTTCGCCCGTTATGAGCAGTTGTGTGCAGCCAGTGGCTTGCGCACGTTGAGTCTGGAGAATCAGGCGCATGTGCTGCATTACCCGGATGTGCGCAGTCTGACCCACGAATTGAAAGCCTTGGGTGCGCACAATCTGAATCCCGGGCGGCCGGGCGGGTTGACCGGGCGTGCACGAATCCTCGGGCTGGTCGAAGCTTACGAGCAGTTCCGTGAGGCGTCGGGATTGCCAGCGACTTATCAGGTGGTCTACGCCGTGTTGGAGAAACCCGTATGAGCGCAGCCTATTTCATTACCGGAACGGACACTGATGTCGGCAAGACCACCGTCGCCGCCGGATTGCTGCATGCGGCACGATCCGCCGGGCTGAGTACGGCGGCGGGCAAGCCGGTCGCTTCCGGGTGCGAAGTGACGCCGAAGGGGTTGCGAAATTCCGATGCGCTGGCGTTGCTGGCCGAATGTTCGTTGCCGCTGAGTTATCAACAGGTCAATCCGGTTGCCTTTGAGCCTGCAATCGCTCCGCATCTCGCGGCGCGCGAGGCGGGTGTGGCGTTGACGGTGCAATCGTTGCTGGCACCGATGCGCGAGATTCTGGCGATGAATGCCGATTTCACCTTGATTGAGGGCGCGGGTGGCTGGCGGGTGCCGCTGGCGGATCAGGATAATTTGTCCGACCTGGCAATTGCGTTGAAGCTGCCGGTGATTCTGGTCGTGGGGGTGAGGTTGGGGTGCATCAGCCATGCCTTGCTGACCGCTGAGGCGATCGCCCGCGATGGTCTGCAGTTGGCGGGGTGGGTGGCGAATATCATCGATCCGAAGACATCGCGGCTGGAGGAAAACCTCGCGACATTGGCCGAGCGGATTCCGGCGCCGTGTCTTGGGCGCGTACCGAAACTGAAAGCGCTGAGTGCCGAGGCGGTGGCGGATCATCTGCAACTGGATTTGCTCGACTAAGCTTTTCTCTATGGGCAGGCACTGTGCCATTAGTGTTTTTGACGGGTGTTTTTCTGGCGCCTCTGCTTCAATGGCGACTATTGATCCTTCCCAAGGATGAGAACCGTTATGGAAATCTCCGGTAACACAGCTTTTTATGCGGGTTTGAGCACCATTCAGACCGGGCAGAACCGCGTCGATCAAGCTGCCAGCCAGATCGCCAACAACACGATCGAGCGTTCGGTCACCAGCCAGTCTTCGGAAGCACAGATTGATCGTTTGCGTGGCGTGGATCGCAGCCAGCAAATGGACCTGGGCAGTGACATGGTGCAGATGGCCCAAGGCAAGTTCCAAGTAGAGCTGGGCACGAAAGTCGCCAAGGCATCCGACGAAGTGCTCGGTACGATCATCGATACTTTCGCCTGAGTTTTTCGCCGTCCGCCTGTTGAACGCCGCGCCTTGTCGCGGCGTTTTTCGTTGTAAGTCCTTCTCCCTCAACTAATCTTTTTTCAGCGCCCGTGGCTCGTTCGAGTCCATGGCGGTTCGCTGCGTCCGCCGTTTGAAAGAGGCGGGGACGAACGGCAAAACATCGATGCTTGACAAGATTTCGGCGTAAACGTATGTTTCAAACAACTGTTTGACCGTCACAACAAATCAACACGGTCGTTCATTCCCGGTTACATCAGCAGAGGTTTATCGCTATGCCTGACTACAAGGCCCCCTTGCGTGATATTCGCTTCGTTCGTGACGAGCTGCTCGGCTACGAAGCGCACTATCAGAGCCTTCCGGCTTGCGCAGACGCAACTCCGGACATGGTTGACGCCATTCTCGAAGAAGGCGCCAAGTTTTGTGAGCAGGTACTGGCACCGCTGAACCGCGTGGGCGACCTCGAAGGTTGCACCTGGAGCGAGTCCGGCGTGAAAACCCCGACGGGCTTCAAAGAGGCTTACAAGCAATTTGTCGAAGGCGGCTGGCCAAGCCTGGCGCACGACGTTGAGCACGGCGGCCAAGGCCTGCCGGAGTCGCTGGGTCTGGCCGTAAGCGAAATGGTTGGCGAAGCCAACTGGTCGTGGGGCATGTACCCAGGCCTGTCGCACGGCGCGATGAACACCATCTCCGAGCACGGCACGCCAGAGCAGCAAGAAGCCTATCTGACCAAACTGGTTTCCGGCGAATGGACCGGCACCATGTGCCTGACCGAACCGCACTGCGGCACCGACCTGGGCATGCTGCGCACCAAGGCCGAACCTCAGGCCGACGGTTCCTACAAAGTCTCCGGCACCAAGATCTTCATCTCGGCCGGTGAACACGACATGGCCGACAACATCGTCCACATCGTGCTGGCTCGCCTGCCGGACGCACCGGCTGGCACCAAAGGCATCTCGCTGTTCATCGTTCCCAAGTTCATGCCGAATGCTGACGGCAGCATCGGTGAGCGCAACGCAGTGACTTGCGGTTCGCTGGAACACAAGATGGGCATCCACGGCAACGCCACCTGCGTGATGAACTTCGACGGTGCTACCGGTTTCCTGATCGGCCCGGCGAACAAAGGCCTGAACTGCATGTTCACGTTTATGAACACCGCACGTCTGGGTACCGCGCTGCAAGGCCTGGCCCACGCCGAAATCGGTTTCCAGGGTGGCCTGAAATACGCTCGCGATCGTCTGCAAATGCGCTCGCTGACTGGCCCGAAAGCGCCGGAAAAAGCCGCTGACCCGATCATCGTGCATCCTGACGTACGTCGCATGCTGTTGACCATGAAGGCTTTCGCCGAAGGCAACCGCGCGATGGTGTACTTCACCGCCAAACAGGTCGACATCGTCAAATACGGCGTCGATGAAGAAGAGAAGAAGAAAGCCGACGCACTGCTGGCCTTCATGACCCCGATCGCCAAAGCGTTCATGACCGAAGTCGGTTTTGAATCCGCTAACCACGGCGTACAGATCTACGGCGGCCACGGCTTCATCGCCGAGTGGGGCATGGAGCAAAACGTTCGCGACAGCCGTATTTCGATGCTGTACGAAGGCACCACCGGTATCCAGGCACTCGACCTGCTCGGCCGTAAAGTGCTGATGACTCAAGGCGAGGCCCTGAAAGGCTTCACCAAGATCGTCCACAAGTTCTGCCAGACCCACGAAGGCAACGAAGCCGTTGCAGAATTCGTTGCACCGCTGGCTGCGATCAACAAGGAATGGGGCGAGCTGACCATGAAGGTCGGTATGGCCGCGATGAAAGATCGCGAAGAAGTCGGCGCGGCGTCCGTGGACTACCTGATGTACTCCGGTTATGCCTGCCTGGCTTACTTCTGGGCCGACATGGCGCGTCTGGCCGCTGAAAAGCTGGCAGAAGGCACCGGCGACGCAGCGTTCTACACCGCCAAACTGCAAACTGCGCGCTTCTACTTCCAGCGTATCCTGCCGCGTACCCGTACTCATGTGGTCACCATGCTGTCGGGCGCCAACAACCTGATGGACATGAAAGAAGAAGACTTCGCACTGGGCTACTAAGCCTTAACGCGGTCGCTTGAAAAAACCGCTGCGCCTTCGGGTGCAGCGGTTTTTTTTGCGTTGGATTTTTCCCCAACTCCGGGGGCGATTCCCCAGCAGAAACGGTGGCTGCCAGCGCGCGGCCCCGCGTTTATTGATGCAAAATGTTTCTACAAGAGCTGGCCAATTAATTGCACTGCGCAGATTAACCGGCGCTCACGAGAAATCCACCGCTGTTTCACGACGCCTCTCGCCCGGCAAAACTCATAACAACAACCCTCAGGGTGAAGCACATGAACATCTGCCGACTTGTCTGGTTAGCCCTTGCATTTGCGGTCTCTGGCGCGATGGCCGCGACGCCCGCCGAAGTAGATCCGCCCGTGCCGGAAGTGCCGAGCCTGCAATCGCTGCGTGGCATGGTGCCGCCCGATCCCTCCGGGACAGAAGGCGGACGCAAAGTCGACTTGATGACCGACTACGTGCTCAACCGCTCCGCCGCGATCCTGCTGGGCAAAGCGCTGTTCTGGGACATGGAAGTCGGCAGCGATGGCGCTACCGCTTGCGCGTCCTGCCACTACCACGCTGGCGTCGATCACCGCAGCACCAACCAGCTCAACCCCGGCCAGGCGCACACCAACGCCAACGTCGCCTCGATCTTCAACAAACCTTTCCTAGCGTCGGACATTCCCGGGGACGTGGCGTCCTACGCGACACTGTCTGGCGGCAAGGGCGGGCCGAACTACACACTGAAGAAAACCGACTTCCCGACTCACGTGCTGAGCAATCCACTGGAGCGTAATTCGCCAATCGTTTACTCAAGCGATGATGTCGTCGGCTCGCAAGGCGTGTTCGACGCCAACTTCGTCAAACCCAACCAGCCGCGTTTCGACAAATGCACCCAGCAACCGGACGGCATTTTCCAGGTCGGTGGCATCAACGTACGGCGCAGCACCGGACGTAATGCGCCGTCGGTAATCAACGCCGCGTTCAATGTGCGTAACTTCTGGGATGGCCGCGCGAATAACGTGTTCAACGGATTCTCGCCGTTCGGCAATCGTGATCCCGATGCAGGGATTTACGTGACCGCCGAGCGCAGCACCGTGGCGACCAGAGTCAGGCTGGCGCTCAACGATGCCTCCGCCGCGTCGCAAGCGGTGGGTCCGCCCGGCAGCGCGGTGGAAATGTCCTGCGGCGGCCGCACCTTTGCCGACATCGGCCGGCGCATGCTCGATCAGTTGATGCTCAAGCAGCAGCGGATTTCCTCCAACGACTCTGTACTCGCCTCGGTATCCGGCGCGCGGCGTCCGACCTATCGTGAACTGATCAAGAACGCCTTCCAGCCACGCCTGTGGAACGCTACGCAAAACGTGCTGGTTGGCGGCGCACCGTACACGCAGATTGAGGCCAACTTCCCGCTCTTCTTCGGGCTGGCAATTCAAATGTACGAGTCCACGCTAATATCAGACCAAGCGCCGATCGATGCTTACCTGCAGGGCGATTCGACCGCCATGAACGCGCAGCAAGTGCTGGGCATGAACCTGTTTCTCGGCAAAGGCAAATGCGTCAGTTGCCATGGCGGCGCGGAGCTGACCAACGCTGCCAGCCGCCTGTTGATGCATCCGCGTGAGCGCATCGAACGTATGGTCATGGCCGACAACCTCACCACTCTTTACGACAACGGCTTCTACAACACCGGCGTGCGTCCGACGTCCGAAGACCTGGCCCTTGGCGGCACCGATGCCTGGGGTAATCCGTGGTCGTTCAGCCGGCAATACAACAAGTTGCTGCAGGGTGGCAGCATTCCCGATCCGCTGGACGTCGATGTCTGCACCTTCGAGGCACCGCTGAGCGCAGCGATTCCGTGCGATGCGACGCTCAAACCCAACGTCAACTTCCGCGATTCGGTCGACGGTGCCTTCAAGACTCCAACCCTGCGCAACATCGCCCTGACCGGGCCGTACTTCCACAACGGCAGCCGCGCGACGCTCAAGCAAGTGATGGAGTTCTACAACCGTGGCGGCGACCGCCGTGGTGAGGATGCCAACAACACCAGCGGTTTCGAACACCCGTCGGCCAATCAGCACAACACCTCGAACCTCGATCCGGACATGACCAACCTCAACCTGACCCCGGATGAGATCGATGCGCTGGTGAAATTCATGGAAGTCGGCCTGACCGACCCACGCGTGGCCTGGGAGCGGGCGCCGTTCGATCATCCATCGCTGGTTATCCCGCAGGGCCATATCGGCGATGAAAACGCCGTGACCCAGCGCCCGGCCAGTCCGAAGGTCACGACTCGTCAGGCAGCGGATGCATCGCTCAATCTCAAGCCTTACGGTGCCGAAGGACGGAGCCCGGCGGAGGGGCCGCTGCTGCCGTTTTACAACGATCTTTGAGGGGAATTTCCCAGCCTGGCCACCATTGATGGTGGCCAGCGGCTGGTCGAAGGCAAAAAACTTGGCAAATCGCTCAGATAGTCAGGTTTTCTGCCGTTAAAGAGACTGCGTGTGATCTGGATCACATTGTGTGTGCTTAACTGCATGCATTGCAGGCACAATGCCACCTCTTTGCCATGACGGGTCGGAGCTTTACCCTTGCCGCGTTCTTCCGCTGTACGTTTCAGCCATTTCCTACCTTCACTGCTGTTGTTACTCGCGGGGTTGGCGGCTGCGTACGTCAAAGACCTCAACGTGTTCTTCACTTCTCTGTTCAACGTGTTGCCGACTCTGGTTCTGCTGCTGGGTGGCGCTTACTGCGCGGTTTACCGACGCCAGCGTGAACTGTTTCTGATGCTCACGGTGTACATCGCCTATTTTCTGCTCGACACCCAGACCGACTATTACCGTGACAACGGCAAGGTGCGCGAAGACGCCGCGGTGGTGTTTCATCTGGTCTGCCTGCTGCTGCCGTTGTTGTTCGGCCTCTTCGCCGCGTGGCAGGAGCGCACGCACCTGTTTCAGGACATGGTTGCGCGGTTTGCCGTGTTGCTGGCATTCGGCAGTGTCGCGCTGGGACTTGAGCAAAGTTATCCCCAGGCGCTGCTGATCTGGCTGTCAGAGATACGCTGGCCGGCGCTGCACGGCGCATGGATGAGCCTGATCCAGCTGTCCTATCCGGTGTTTATCTCGGCATTCCTGCTCTTGGCCTGGCAATACTGGCGCAACCCGCGCCCCTTGCACGCGGCGCAACTGGTCGGCTTGCTCGGTGTGTTCTGGATGCTGCCGAAAACCTTCATCCTGCCGTTCACCCTGAACATCATGTGCAGCCAGGTAATGTTGATGATCGCGGCGGCCGTGGCGCACGAGGCTTATCAAATGGCCTTCCGCGACGAACTCACCGGCCTGCCGGGACGCCGCGCACTCAACGAACGCATGCAGCGCCTCGGGCGCAACTATGTGCTGGCGATGAGCGACGTCGACCACTTCAAGAAATTCAACGACACCCACGGCCACGATGTCGGTGACCAAGTGTTGCGCCTGGTCGCCAGCAAACTGTCGAAAATCAGCGGTGGCGGTAGGGCATATCGCTATGGCGGCGAGGAATTTGCCCTGGTATTCGCAGGCAAAACCCTTGAGGAATGCATGCCGCATCTGGAAGTGATCCGCGAGTCGATCGCCTCTTACAACATCCAGCTGCGCAATCAGGAAAACCGCCCGCAGGATGACCAGCAAGGTCGTCAGCGTCGTGCTGGTTCCGGCGCATCAAGTGTGTCGGTGACGGTGAGCATCGGCGTCGCCGAACGTCTGGAACAACGAACGCCAGAGCAAGTTCTCAAATCTGCCGACGAGGCGCTCTACAGTGCCAAGGGCGCAGGGCGTAACTGCGTGGTTGCGTTCGGTCAGAACCGCCGTGGCGCCGTACGCATGGACGCTGCTGCGGGTTGAGTGATGACGGCGCATTCAGCGTCTGCACAGTGATTGTGAGGCGTGGTGGCCGGCAGTAGGTTGAGGAAATCTGCTGACGGAGAAGCCACCATGCCCGAGTACAAAGCCCCCCTGCGCGACATGCGTTTTCTGATTGACCACGTCTTCGACTTCCACACCAACTACGCCGCGCTCGGCGCCGACGATGCCAGCCCGGACATGATCAACGCGATCCTCGAAGAAGGCGCGAAGTTCTGTGAGAACGTGCTGGCACCGCTCAATCGCAGCGGTGACGAAGAAGGCTGCCATTTCGACAACGGCGTGGTGACAACGCCTACAGGCTTCAAGCAAGCGTTCGCACAATATGTCGAAGGTGGCTGGCACGGTCTGGCGGCAGATCCGGTGCATGGCGGCCAAGGCTTGCCGAGTTCGCTGGGGCTGGTGATCAGCGAAATGGTCGGTTCCAGCAACACGTCCTGGGGCATGTACCCGGGCCTGACCCACGGCGCGATGTCGGCGATCCACGCGCATGGCACCGCTGAACAGAAAGAAACCTATCTGAGCAGACTCACCGCCGGCCAGTGGACCGGCACCATGTGCCTGACTGAAGCCCATTGCGGCACCGACCTGGGCATCATCAAGACCCGCGCCGTGCCCCAGGCCGACGGCAGTTACGCGGTCACCGGCAGCAAGATTTTCATCTCCGCCGGCGAGCATGACATGAGCGACAACATCATCCATCTGGTGCTGGCGAAACTGCCGGACGCGCCGGCCGGCACCAAAGGCATTTCGCTGTTTATCGTGCCGAAGTTCTTGCCGGACACGGCGGGCGAAGCGGGCGAGCGCAACGGCGTGTCCTGCGGTTCAATCGAGCACAAGATGGGCATCAAGGCCTCGGCCACCTGCGTGCTCAACTTCGACGGTGCCACGGGTTACCTGATCGGCGAGCCGAACAAGGGCCTCAATTGCATGTTCACCATGATGAACCACGCACGGCTCGGTACCGGCATGCAGGGTTTGTGTCTGGGCGAGGCAAGTTTTCAGGGCGCGATCAAATACGCCAACGATCGTTTGCAGATGCGCTCGCTGACGGGCGCCAAAGCCCCGGACAAAGCCGCCGACCCGATCATCGTCCACCCGGATGTGCGGCGCATGCTGCTGACCATGAAAGCCTTCAACGAAGGCAATCGCGCACTGACCTACTTCACTGCGCAACTGCTCGATGTCGCACACCTGAGCAACGATGCCGAGGCGCGTCTGGAGGCTGAAGACCTGTTGGCGTTCCTCACGCCGATCTGCAAAGCGTTCATGACAGATACCGGGCTGGAAGTGACCAACCATGGCATGCAGGTGTTTGGCGGCCACGGTTTTATTCGCGAATGGGGCATGGAGCAATTGGTGCGCGATTGCCGGATTGCGCCGATCTACGAGGGCACCAACGGCATTCAGGCGCTGGACCTGCTCGGGCGCAAAGTGTTGGGTAGTCAGGGCAAGTTGCTGCGCGGGTTTACCAAGATCGTCCACAAGTTCTGTGCGGCCAACGCTGAGCATCCGCAGCTGGGCAGTTTCGTTGCGCAGCTCAATGTGCTGAATCAACAGTGGGGTGAGCTGACCATGAAGGTCGGCATGGCGGCGATGAAGAATCCGGATGAAGTGGGCGCGGCGTCGGTGGATTACCTGATGTACAGCGGTTACATCATTCTCGGTTATCTGTGGTTGCGCATGGCGTTGGTAGCGCAGGCGCAACTGGAGGCGGGCGAAGGGGAGGCGGACTATCTGCGGGGGAAATTGGCGACGTGCGAGTTTTACTTCAAGCGACTGTTGCCGCGTACGGCGGCGCATCGGGCGGCTGTAGAGGCGGGGAGTGATTGTTTGATGAAGTTGCCGGCGGAGGTGTTTGCGCTTTAAGGAAGATCAAAAGATCGTCCGATCGCGGCCCGAGCCTTCGGACGATCTTTTTTCGGTGACTAAAAATAACAAATCAGTCACTGGTTGACCCTATGTGTCGCAAAAGTTGTTGAGGTACACTCCGGCTCAACGAAAACACCCTTCACGAATAACCTGTTTAGATCTTGCGAGGTTTGCCATGGCTGACTACAAAGCGCCGCTGCGCGATATGCGCTTCGTCCTCAATGAAGTGTTCGAGGTCGCCAAACTCTGGGCCGAACTGCCGGCTCTGGCCGACACCGTCGACGCCGAAACCGTTGAAGCGATTCTCGAAGAGGCCGGCAAGGTCACCAGCAAAAGCATCGCGCCCTTGAGCCGTGCCGCTGACGAAGAAGGTTGTCATTGGGCTGACGGCGCCGTCACCACTCCGGCCGGTTTCCCACAGGCCTATCAGACTTACGCCGAAGGCGGTTGGGTCGGCGTCGGCGGTGATCCCGAATATGGCGGCATGGGCATGCCCAAAGCCGTATCGGCGCAGGTTGAAGAAATGGTCAACTCCGCCAGCCTGTCCTTCGGTCTGTATCCGATGCTGACTGCCGGCGCCTGCCTGTCGATCAACGCCCACGCCAGCGAAGAGCTGAAAGCCGCGTACCTGCCGAACATGTACGCCGGCATCTGGGCCGGTTCGATGTGCCTGACCGAGCCGCACGCCGGCACCGATCTGGGGATCATCCGTACCAAGGCCGAACCTCAGGCCGACGGTTCCTACAAAGTCAGCGGCACCAAGATCTTCATCACCGGTGGCGAACACGACCTCACCGAGAACATCATTCACCTGGTGCTGGCGAAACTGCCGGACGCCCCGGCGGGCCCGAAAGGCATTTCACTGTTCCTGGTGCCGAAGTTCATGGTCAATGCCGACGGCAGCCTGGGCGCGCGCAACCCGGCGAACTGCGGTTCGATCGAACACAAGATGGGTATCCAGGCTTCCGCGACCTGCGTGATGAACTTCGACGAAGCCGTGGGTTATCTGGTCGGCGAGCCGAACAAAGGCCTCAACGCGATGTTCACCATGATGAACTACGAGCGTCTGGGCGTCGGCATCCAAGGCCTGGCGACCGGCGAGCGTTCGTACCAGAACGCCGTTGAATATGCCCGCGACCGTCTGCAAAGCCGTTCGCCGACCGGCGCGCAGAACAAAGACAAAGTCGCTGACCCGATCATCGTCCACCCGGACGTGCGTCGCATGCTGCTGACAATGAAAGCCTCGAACGAAGGTGGCCGTGCGTTCTCCACCTACGTGGCGATGCAACTCGACACCGCCAAGTTCAGCGAAGACGCCACCACCCGCAAGCGTGCGGAAGATCTGGTGGCTCTGCTGACGCCGGTTGCCAAGGCGTTCCTCACCGATCTGGGTCTGGAAACCACCGTGCACGGCCAGCAGATTTTCGGCGGCCACGGCTACATCCGTGAATGGGGCCAGGAGCAACTGGTGCGCGACGTGCGCATCACCCAGATCTACGAAGGCACCAACGGCATTCAGGCGCTGGACCTGGTCGGTCGCAAGATTGTCGGTAGTGGCGGCGCGTTCTACAAGCTGTTCGCTGACGAGATCCGCCACTTCACCGCGACCGCCGGCGCCGATCTGGGCGAATTCACCAAACCGCTGAACGATGCCGTCGGCACCCTCGACGAGCTGACCTCATGGCTGCTGGATCGGGCGAAAAACAACCCGAACGAAATCGGCGCGGCTTCGGTCGAATATCTGCAAGTGTTCGGCTACGTTTCCTACGCGTACATGTGGGCACTGATGGCCAAGGCTTCGCTGGGCAAAGAAGCGCAGGACGATTTCTATGCGAGCAAGCTCGGCACTGCACGGTTCTACTTCGCCCGTCTGCTGCCGCGCATTCACTCGTTGAGCGCGTCGGTGAAGGCTGGTAGCGAGTCGTTGTTCCTGCTGGATGCAGCGCAATTCTGATGAGATAGCGTCATGTAAGCATTTGCTTACATGACGTGCTGCTGTTCTCCCATATGCGTGGATTGGATCCACGGCTAATCTACATTTCATGGACGTCGCGCAGGAAGCGCAAAGCAACAACACGGACACGTAGGATTCTGCCAGGGTGGCGGAGTGAAATGGATGTCAGGGAAACAGTCTGCAAAGCCCCGCTTCGGCGGGGTTTTCTTTTGCCTGCAGAAAAGTGCTCAGACCAAAGGGTCGAGCGGCGGCCTTATCTCGCGCTCCATCACCTCTTCCAGCAATGTCTGCAATAGCGCCAAAGGTGCCTGCTGACGTTGCACATCGCGACAGACCAAGCCCACTTTCAGCGGCACTCGGGGTTCGCTCAGCGGTTTCCACAGCAGATCCTGATCGTCGTATTCCTTTTGCGAACGCCCGGGCAGCACCGTCGCCAGTTTGGTGTGCGGCAGACTGTCGAGAATCCCCACCATATTGTTCAGCTCGGCTTGCACCTGCGGGCGGCGCCCCAAAGCTGTCAGTTGCGCCTGCCAGATCTGGCGGATCTGAAACTCTTCGCCCAACAGCAGCATCGGCAACTCGGCGGCCTGGCGCATCGAGACCTTCTTGAATTCGCGCAACGGATGATCTGCCGGAATCACCAGCGTCAGTTCATCTTCGTACAACATCACACCGTGCAGGCCCGGTTGGCGCGGCGGTAGATAACTGATGCCAATATCCAGCGACCCGTTGAGCAGGCGGCGCTCGATCTCAAGTCCAGTCAATTCATAAATCTGCACCACCAGATGCGGCTGCGCCTTGCGCACCCGTTCGAGCATTTGCGGCACCAGACTGGTATGCACCGTTTGCAGCACGCCGATCGCCAGCGTACGCAAGGCCTGCCCCTTGAAATTGCCCAGCGCCTCGCGCGCTCGTTGCAAACCGTCGAGCAGTGGCAACGCGTGGTTATACAACGTGTGCGCGGCGAGGGTTGGCAGCAGGCGTTTGCTACTGCGTTCGAACAGAGTGACGTCGAGGTTCTGTTCAAGTTGGCGGATCTGCTGCGACAACGCCGGTTGCGAGATCGACAGACGTTCCGCAGCGCGACCGACATGCCCTTCTTCGTAGACCGCGACGAAATAACGCAGTTGTTTGAAATCCATAAGTAATGCTTATCGAAAATGCTGGGAAATCGAAATGGCCCGAAGCCGTCAGTGCGCCTAGTCTAACCGCATTCACAAGGCTTACAGGGCCAGAAAGCGCGATGAATAGCGTTCGCTTCGACAGTGTTTACATAGGCAGTTCAAAAAACCTCGAACGAGGTTTTTTGCAATGAATCTGTTCAGTTTGCGGCGCCAGACGCCGAGTCTTGATGACCTCGCCTTCGAGGCCAATCCCGCTGAAAACAGCGAAAATCTCAGCGCCGAACGGTTGATGCCCAGCGTCGAACGGCCACAGCAGGTGTTCGTCCGCGGGCAAGGCTCATGGCTGTGGGACAGCAACGATCGTGCGTATCTCGACTTTTCTCAGGCCGGTGGCGCCAACAGCCTTGGCCACAGCCCTTCGGCGCTGGTGAAAGCCATCAGCAGTCAAGCGCAGGCGCTGATCAATCCCGGTTTCAATCTGCACAATCGCGGCATGCTCAGCCTCGCCGAACGCCTGTGCACCGCTACCTCCAGCGATCAGGCATACCTGCTCAACAGCGGCAGCGAAGCCTGTGAAGCAGCGATCAAACTCGCACGTAAGTGGGGCCAACTGCATCGCGGCGGCGCCTCGCGGATCATCGTCGCGAAGCAGGGTTGTCATGGCCGCAGCCTGGCGACAATTTCCGCCTCGGACAGCTGCAACCTGCACAACCGTTTCGCGCCGTTGCTGCCGGGTTTTGATCTGGTGCCATTCAACGACTTACCGGCGCTGCACGCCGCAGTCGACGCGCAAACCGTGGCGATCATGCTTGAGCCGATCCAAAGTGATGCTGGGGTTGTTCCGGCCACCGAGCATTACCTCAAAGGTGTCGAACGACTCTGTCGTGAACTGGGCATTCTGCTGATCCTCGACGAAGTGCAAACCGGCATCGGCCGTTGCGGCACTTTGCTCGCCGAACAATCCTACGGCGTGCGCGCCGATATCGTCGTGCTCGGTAAAGGGCTTGGTGGCGGTGTGCCGTTGGCGGCGCTGCTGGCGCGGGGCAAGGCTTGCTGTTTCGAGCCTGGCGAGCTCGGCGGCACCCACCATGGCAATGCGCTGATGACAGCCGCCGGGCTGGTGGTGCTCGACAGTGTGCATGACCGCAGTTTCCTCCAGCAGGTCAACGAGAGCGGCCAGCACCTGCGCGAAGGTCTGGCCCGATTGGCACACCGCTACGATCATGGCGAACTGCGCGGCCAAGGCCTGTTCTACGGACTGACCCTGTCAGACGATTGCGCCGACGCCGTAGTCCACGCCGCCTTGCACGAAGGCCTGCTGCTCAACGCCCCGCAAGCCAACTGCCTGCGGTTCACCCCGGCCCTCACCGTGAGCAAAACCAACATCGACGAAATGCTCCTGCGCCTGGGCCGCGCCTTCTCGCGAGTGCGCACCGCCCAACTGCAGTGCCGCAAAGGGATTGCCGTCTGAACTGGAGTTTCCTACCCGAATTAAAGAACCGTCTCGCGGTATAACGCACGCCCCACGCCTGATTGTTTTGGCGTGGGGCGTTTTTTTGTCGGTGATGGCGATCAAATGGCAGTTGCACTGAACCCTGACGAACGGCGCGGGTCGATTAGCTTGTATGGCTCAAGTGAGCCAACCCCCATTCAGGAGCTGCCCCATGGATTTCATTCGGATCATCATCGCTATTCTGTTGCCGCCACTGGGTGTGTTTCTGCAGGTCGGGTTTGGCGGGGCGTTCTGGTTGAACATTCTGCTGACGTTGTGCGGGTATATTCCGGGGATCGTGCATGCGGTGTACATCATCGCCAAACGCTGAGTCAGCGGCATAAGCCTGTAGGAACTGCGGCACGCTGCGATCTTTTGATTTCAAGGATCAAAAGATCGCAGCGTGCCGCAGTTCCTACAGGGAGAGGGTTTCAGTCAGAGAGCCCCATCACCCGGCGGTAAAACTTCCATTCATGTTCCAGCGCATGCGCCTGATTGGCGGCGCGGCGGAAGCCGTGGCGTTCGTCGGGGTAGTAATGGACTTCGACCGGGACGGCGTTCTGCTCCAGCGCCGTGACCATGTCACGGGTTTGTTGCGGGACAACCACGGCGTCCAGTTCACCCTGAAAGAAAATCACCGGCACGCGGATGTTGTTTGCGTGCAGCAACGGCGTGCGGGCAGCGTAGCGTTCGGCATCTTGCTCGGGATCGCCGATCAGCCAGTCCAGATAATCCCCTTCGAACTTGTGTGTCGCTCGTGCCAGCGCAACTGGATCGCTAACGCCGTAAAGGCTGGCGCCCGCACGGAAAACCTGTTTGAACGCCAATGCGCATAAAGTGGTGTAACCGCCTGCGCTGCCGCCCCGAATGAAAGCGCGATTGCCGTCGATCAAACCCTGTTCGGCGAGATAGCTCACTACCGCACAAGCATCCTCGACATCCACCTCGCCCCAGCTCAAGTGCAGTGCCTGCCGATATTCCCGGCCATAACCGCTACTACCGCGATAGTTGAGATCGGCGACGGCGAAGCCGCGGTGCGTCCAGTACTGGATGCGCGGGTCGAGCATCGGGTAGCAGGCCGACGTCGGGCCGCCGTGGATGAACACCACCAGCGGCGGTTTCGTCTCGCCGCTCATGGCTGGATAGAAGAACCCATGCGCCTCGCCCGACCCGCTCGGGTAACGCAGGGTTTGCGGGCGGCTGATGCGCTCGGCGGGCAGGGGCGCCACGCCACCGGCCAGCACCTTCACTTCGCGCGTGGTTCGATCAATGGCGATGACCGCCGCAGGGCTGATCGGCGAGGCAGCGATGCAGTAGAGGTTTTGTGCATCCAGCGCCAGATGACGGAAGCGACTGTAGTCGCCTGTGAAATCTTCATCGCCGAGGGTCAGACGGCCGAAACCACCTTCGGTCCAACTGGCTAAAAAAGAACCCTCGACAGACAACCAAGTGCAGCCGCCCAATTGCCAAGGCGCCGGTGCATGATCGGCCGGCGCTGCGGACACAGGCTCCAGACCATCGGAAGTCTCAGCCCACGGCTGCCAGAATCCACCGCGATCGGTCAGGCAATACAGCCGACCTTCAGTATCAAATCGTGGTTGTTGAATGGATTCTTCAATCTCATCGCCAGCAACACATCGTGGCGAACCGAATGTGCCGGCAGCCAAGCGTTCAGCCACCATCAACCGGGTCGAGGTCCACGGCTGATGCGGCCGACTCCACTCGATCCACGCTAAACGCTGACCATCCGGGCTGATAGTTGGCGCAGCATAGAAATCCGCGCCCTCAGCCAACAAATGCCGCGCGCCGTCAGCCAAATCAATCGCCACCAGCCGATGCTGATCACGCTGTTCTTCCACCGCCAGCACCTGGCCATTGGCAAAATGCAGATCGCCATAACGACACTCACCCGACGTCAGCGCCTCAGGCTCGCCATCCAGCGTCTGCCGATACAACTGCTGATTTGCCTCCGCGACGAAAACCACCCCATCCGGCGTCAGACAAAATGCGCCACCACCATATTCGTACACCCGACTGCGCACGCTGAAGCCGTTCGGCGTCAGACATTTCGCCACGCCATCGCGCCACTGCCAGATCCGGCAGGCGGCATCCTCCGGGCGATATTCATTCCAGAACAGCCCATTGGCACCGAGCTGCAACTCGGCGAAATCCATGCCGGCGGCGACGGCTTGCGAGGCGCTGAAAGGCTCAGCCCTTGGCGATGAGGCGCGAGTTTCGTTCATTGCGGAAGGCCAATTGTTCGATGGTTTGGGTGGCGGTCTCGGCTTCTTCGCGGGCCTTGAGGATCACGCCGTGATGTTCGGATTTGCTGCACACCGGGTCGGCATTGCTCGCATCACCGGTGAGCATGAACGCCTGGCAGCGGCAGCCGCCGAAGTCTTTTTCTTTCTCGTCGCAGGAGCGGCACGGCTCGGGCATCCAGTCGTAACCGCGAAAGCGATTGAAACCAAACGAGTCGTACCAGATGTGCTGCATGCTGTGATCGCGCACATTGGGAAATTGCACTGGCATCTGCCGGGCGCCGTGGCAGGGCAGGGCGGTGCCGTCCGGCGTGACCGTCAGAAAGATGCTTCCCCAGCCGTTCATGCAGGCTTTCGGGCGTTCTTCGTAGTAATCCGGGGTGACGAAAATCAGCTTGCACGGATGCCCTTCGGCTTCCAGTTTCGCGCGGTATTCGTTGGTGATGCGCTCGGCGCGCACCAGTTGCTCTTTGGTCGGCAACAGGCCGACACGATTGAGCTGCGCCCAACCGTAAAACTGGCAGGTGGCGAGTTCGACGAAGTCGGCTTCAAGTGCAATGCACAGCTCGATGATGCGGTCGATCTTGTCGATGTTGTGCCGATGGGTGACGAAATTCAGCACCATCGGATAGCCGTGGGCCTTCACCGCACGGGCCATCTCCAGCTTCTGCGCGAAGGCTTTTTTCGAGCCGGCGAGGAGGTTGTTCACTTGCTCGTCGCTGGCCTGAAAACTGATCTGGATGTGATCGAGGCCGGCCTTCTTGAAGTCGCTGATTTTCTGCTCGGTCAGGCCAATGCCGGAGGTGATCAGGTTGGTGTAGAAACCCAACTGCCGCGCTTCATGAATCAGCTCGGCGAGATCCTGACGCACCAGCGGCTCGCCACCGGAAAAGCCCAGTTGCGCCGCGCCCATCTCCCGCGCCTCGCGGAAGACCTTGATCCACTGTTCTGTGGTCAGCTCTTTGCCCTGCTCGGCAAAATCCAGTGGATTGGAGCAGTACGGGCATTGCAGTGGGCAGCGGTAGGTCAGCTCGGCGAGCAGCCACAGCGGCAGGCCGATTTCAGGCTTGGGCGGCAGATCAGGCAAGTTCGATCCAGTGCTGTGCACGGGCAACCTCCATGAATTGCTCGATGTCGTCACCGAGCTCGGGCACGCCGGGGAACTGCTCATCGAGTTGGGCGATGATCGCCGCGACGTCGCGTTCGCCGTCAATCAAACCGCCGATCAGTGCAGCGGTTTCGTTGAGCTTGATCATGCCTTCCGGGTACAGCAGCACATGGCCTTTCTGCGCCGGTTCGTACTGGAAACGGTAGCCGGGGCGCCAGCTCGGGACTTTGCTGCGATCGAAACTCATAAGGTGATTCCTTTATGCCAGACGCGTTGTTCGGTCACGCTGTGGTACGGCGGGCGGTTCAATTCGTAGGCCATGCTCATGGCATCGAGCATGCTCCAAAGAATGTCCAGTTTGAACTGGAGAATTTCCAGCATGCGCTCCTGGCCTTCGCGCGTCTTGTAGTGCTCGAGCGTGATCGCCAGACCGTGCTCGACATCGCGCCGGGCCTGACCGAGGCGGGTGCGGAAGTATTCGTAACCGGCCGGGTCGATCCACGGGTAATGCTGCGGCCAGCTGTCGAGGCGCGATTGGTGGATCTGCGGCGCGAACAGTTCGGTCAGTGAGCTGCTGGCGGCTTCCTGCCAATTGGCGCGGCGGGCGAAGTTGACGTAGGCATCGACGGCGAACCGTACGCCGGGCAGCACCAGCTCCTGAGAGCGCAGTTGATCCGGGTTGAGACCGACGGCTTGACCGAGTCGCAGCCACGCTTCGATGCCGCCGTCTTCACCGGGGGCGCCGTCGTGGTCGAGCAGGCGCTGAATCCACTCGCGGCGGATTTCGCGGTCCGGGCAGTTGGCGAGGATCGCCGCGTCTTTCAGAGGGATGTTCACCTGATAGTAGAAGCGGTTGGCGACCCAGCCCTGGATCTGTTCGCGAGTGGCGCGGCCTTCATACATCGCCACGTGGTACGGGTGGTAGATGTGGTAGTAAGCGCCTTTGGCGCGCAGGGCCGCTTCGAATTCGGTGGGGGACAGCGGGGTGTCAGTCATTGCGGTTCTCCGGGGAACAACCCTAGAAATATCTAGTGTATGTGCCGGCCTTATCGCGAGCAGGCTCACTCCTACAGGTGATCGCATTCCAATGTAGGAGTGAGCCTGCTCGCGATAGACCGCGCAGCGGTCTCAAATGCTTACAGCACAATACTCATGCCGTCATACGCCACTTCAACATCACGCCGCGCCAATTCCGCACGCTCCGGCGAATCCTCGTCGAGAATCGGATTGGTATTGTTGATGTGGATAAGCACCTTGCGCTGTTCAGGCAGTTGCTCCAGTACTTCGAGCATGCCGCCAGGCCCGTTCTGTGCCAGATGGCCCATCTCGCGTCCGGTGCGGGTGCCGACGCCACGACGCTGCATTTCATCGTCATCCCACATCGTGCCGTCGACCAACAGGCAATCGCTGCTCGCCATGATTTCCAGCAACGGCGCATCGACCTTGCCCAGTCCTGGCGCATAGAACAGCTTGCCGCCGGTGTTCAGGTCTTCAACGATCAAACCGATATTGTCGCCCGGGTGCGGGTCGAAGCGGTGCGGCGAGTACGGCGGCGCGGCGCTGCGCAATGGCAGCGGGGTGAAACGCAGGTTCGGGCAGGCGGCCACGGTGAAACTCTGGTCGAGTTCGATGCGGTTCCAGGCAAGCCCGCCGTTCCAGTGGGTAAGCATCTTGAACAATGGAAAACCGGTGCTGAGGTCTTCGTGAACCATGTCCGTGCACCAGACCTGATGCGGGCAGCCTTCGCGCAGGCTGAGCAGACCGGTGGTGTGGTCGATCTGGCTGTCCATCAGGATGATCGCGCTGATGCCGGTGTCACGCAGGGCGCGGCCCGGTTGCATCGGGGCGAAGCTTTGCAGCTGCGCGCGGATGTCCGGCGAGGCGTTGCACAGCACCCAGTTCACGCCGTCATCGGAAATCGCGATGGACGATTGGGTGCGGGCCTTGGCATTCAGGCTGCCGTCGCGAAAGCCTGCGCAATTGACGCAGTTGCAATTCCACTGCGGAAAACCGCCACCAGCGGCCGAACCCAGAATCTGGACGAACATGAACACTCCATCATTTCAACGCGGAAAATAAAACGCCCCGGCGAGCCGAGGCGTTGCACTGCAGTTCTATGTAAGCAGAACTCAGCGGCTGGCGAAGTACATGGTGACTTCGAAGCCGATACGCAGGTCGGTGTAAGCAGGTTTTGTCCAGGACATGATGTGTCTCCTCGGGGTGGGTGGGATAGCGCTGTCCATAGGTATAGTCCACGGCAGCGCAAAGATGTTCCAAATAGTTAGGCTGCTATGTTACTCAAAATGTCACCGGGTTTGCCCGTGAATCTTTGAGAAAGCTCCTTGCAGCCTTGGTAATGATCATTTTGTCGCTTGCCATGCGGTTTGCGGCGCCGGATCGCTGGCGAGGCAGAGCCAGCCACCTTCTGCGTTGATCACACGCTGAGCAGCGGCGAGCAATGTCTGGCGGTCGAGTTGGCCGATTGCGCTGATCAATTGCTCAAGATAATCCGACGAGTGGCCCGCGAGCCTGGCCTGCCACAGCAGTTCGGCGGCATCTCTGCTGGCCAGTGTGGCGTCACCGAATTGATCCGCGAGATTTTGCCGTTGCTGGCTGAGACTGGCTTCATCAAGTTGTTCGATCAGCGCGGGAATTGCGATGAGAAACTGTTGAATGTGCTTGAGCAACTCCGCAGGTTTGGCACTTGGCGATTGCACGCCGAACAGCAGGGCGGTCTGCCCCTGAATCTGGCGAAGCGCAATGAACACGGCGTAGCCCAATTGCAACTCGACGCGCAAACGCTGATAGAACGGTGTCTGACACAGCTGCGCGAGCATTCGCCATGCAGCTTCGTCGGCGATATCGCGATTGGCGGTTGGGCAGAACAGCAACAAGGCGTGTTCGCTGGAGGCGGTATCGATGTGGCTCCAGTGTTTGTGCGCCGTGATCGCCGCCGGCGTTGGCAACTGATTGTCCGGGGTCCCGGGAATACGGCTCAGGGCCAGGCCCATGGCCGATTGCGTCTGCTGATCAAGACCCAGAGCAAGGCCGTCCCAGCGTGAAGTTGTCCACAGGTGCTTGGCATCGTCCCCGGTTTTGGCTGATGGCAGAACATGTTCCGGCAGCAGTTCAAGCAGTTGGCGAATGAGGATCAGCGGCGGTTTCGGCTCAGCAAGCGTTGAGTCGGCGTCAACCTGTATCAGACATTTCAGCGCGTGCTCGAGGACGCCGGGCATTGGCTCCTGCAGACCGCTGAGCTTCAGCAACCATTGGTTGCCAGTGGCGCTGAAAGTCAGCTCGACGCCGGCCTCACGCGCATCTTGCTGCGTTTGCCGAAGACTGCGCTGCAACCGCGAGTGCAGATCAGTGCTGGCGGCGGCCTTCATCTGCCAGCGCAGATAAATCGCGCCTTCATCAGTGCTGTCCGGCAACGCCTGGCTGAACTGCATCGGCGAGCGTTCACGACGGCCGCGCGATCGATCCTGAGCGAACGTACGCAGGCCTCGGTGGGCGCTGGTCTGGCCGCGAATCAGTCCGGCGTTGGCCAAAGGCTCATTGGCTCGCAGGAATGGATTGGCGGCGGGCAGATGCCAGTGCTCGCTGAAGTTATCCACAGTGCCGATTTCGCTGAGGATCTGTGTGAGGGCTTCAGCGCCTCTATCGGACAAGCCATTTTCAAGCTGCTCACTGTCGAGCCGCGCCAGTTGCAGCGCGCCGCTGACTTGCTGCTGACGTTCAAGCAGGGCCGCGTATTCTTTGCGCAGTGGCGCCCAATCTTGCTGAGCGAAGAAATTCAGCCAATCCAGGATCTGCTCGCGAATGGCATTTAACGATTCCGGTGGCGCGGTGAATTCCAGCTGCAACAACGCTTGCCCGTTGAAGTGATAAACCGGCGCGGCTTTCAAGCCATCTGCCAGCTTCTGCTGCTGCAAATGTGCGGGCAACCCGCCGGGTTTGGTGCTGTTCAGCCAATGACAAAGAAACGCCAAAGCCTCGACAGACGACTCAGGCAAGTAATCAAACGCAAACAGAAAATTGCCGCGTCGCTCACTGACCTGTTGATAACTTTTCACCGTCAGCGGCACGGTTGCCGCCTGCGCAACGTTATCCCCAGCCGGTAAGGCCTGTGAAAACTGCTCAGCCAGCGCTTTCAATTCTTCGAGACTCTGCGGCCCAACCAGGCTCAAGGTCATCTGCCCAGTCTGATAAAACTGCTGATGGAAATCGTTGAGCGCCTGTTGAAACGCAGCCTGCTCGACTTGCAGACTGTCCCGATTCCCCGCATGAAACCCGCGCAACGGATGCTCTGCCGGTAATCCTTCGAACAAGGCAAATTGCTGCTGCGCCGCAGGATCTTGCGACCAGGCGATAAATTCTGCCTGCAACACTTCCCGTTCCCGCAACTGATCTTCCGGTTTCATACGTGGCTGGGCGAGCATGTCTGACAGACGCTCCAGCCCAGCGCTGAACGCTTTAGTCGGCAACTCAAAGAAATAATCAGTGGTACGTTCCCGGGTGCTGGCGTTCACCTGGCCACCGTGACCTTGCACGTAGGCCATCAGCCCTTCGCCCGCAGGAAAACGCTCGGTGCCGAGAAACAGCAGATGCTCAAGGAAATGCGCCAGCCCCGGCCACGCCAGCGGCACGTCATGACTACCGGCAGCCACGCGCAATGCGGCGGCGCTGCGCTTCAAACCGGGCACATGACGCAGGGTCACACGCAAGCCGTTGGCCAGGGTTTCAGTATGGGGGCGGGGGTGAGTCGGCGCAGGCATGGGCACTTCCAGAACAGTGAAGTGCCAATGCTAGCGGATTAGCGCTGGTTCAGCGCGCCGTAAAGCTCGGGGCGACGATCGCTGAGGTAGCGATTGGCTGCGCGCGAGTCGAGCATCAACTGCCGATCAAGCTCGCCGATGATCAACGCTTCGTCGAGTCCGGCCTGGGCGATGCGACTACCATCCGGCGCGGCAAGGCTGCTTTGCCCGCAATAATGGATGTCGCCTTCGTGGCCGCAATAGTTGGCGTAGGCCACGTAACACTGGTTTTCGAAGGCGCGCGAACGCACGGTGACATCGGCGACGAAATCGAACGGGATCATGTTCGCGGTCGGCACCAGAATCAACTCGGCGCCGGCGAGTGCCAGACGCCGAGTGTTTTCCGGAAATTCCAGGTCGTAGCAGATCAGGAAACCTAGCTTCCAGCCATTGAGTTCGACGATGGGGAAATCATCCTCACCCGGGCTGAACATCGAGCGATCCAGATCACCAAACAGATGCGTTTTACGGTAATTGCACAGGCGCTCACCGTGCGAATCGATCAACTGCACGGCGTTGTAGATCTGACCGTCAGCGGTGCGTTCCGGATACCCGTAAACAATCGCCAGCCCCGCCGCCTTGGCGATCCGGCCGATCTGCTGCGCCCATTCTCCGTTGTAGACCTCAGCCAGCGTGCTGACCGCCTCGGCCCCGATGTTGTAGCCGGTCATGAACATCTCCGGCAGCACCAGCAAGTCCGCACCCTTGGCCTCCATCGCCAGTTGATGCAGGCGCTGCAGGTTGGCGGCGGGGTCCAGTGGCAGCGGTGGACATTGGTAAAGGGCTACACGCATCAGGGATTCCTCTTACTCGGGCAGGGCGATAGGGCCGATGTCTTTGAACACATCACCTGGGCCGGGGTTCGCTTTATGTGTCGAACCGCCGAAATGCTTCATGATCCCCCACACCGCGTTGAGCGAGGTTTGTACCGCGCCTTCGACCCATGCCGGCGTCCACGAAACGTCGTCGCCAGCGATGAAAATTCCGCGTTGCTCGGCGGGCATGTCGTCCTGCATGAAGTGCGCGTACATGCGCTGGTTGTAGCGGTAGTGGCCGGGCAGTGCGCCTTTGAACGCACCTAGGAAGTATGGATCGGCTTCCCAGGAAACGGTGATCGGATCGCCAATGATCCGTGCGGCAATGTCGACTTTCGGGTAGATCTTTTTCAACGCGTTCAGCGCCAGTTCAACGCGTTTTTCCACCGGGTGCGGGAGCATCTTCAAGGCGTCGCTCATCCACGAGTACGACAAGCAGATCACGCCCGGTTTGTCGTCTCCGTTGTCGAACAGATAGGTGCCACGGGTCAGGCGATCGGTGAGGGTCATGCTCATCAAATCGCGGCCGGTCTCCGGGTCCTTGTCCTTCCAGAACGGCCGGTCGACCATCACGAAAGTCTTCGAAGATTGCATGTAGCGAGTGCGATCAAGCGCCATCCACATCTTCTGCGAGAACAGGGTTTCGTCGCACTCGATCTGCGTGGTCAGCAGCCAGCTCTGGCAAGTGGTGAGCACAGCAGCGTATTCGCGGGTGTCGCCGTTGTTGTCGGTGACGGCGAAACGGCCATCCGGCGCATGAGCGATTTTCTTCACGCCGGAGCGCGGCGCGCCACGGTGCAGGGATTTCAGACTGGTGCCTTCTGGCCAATGCACGCAGCGCTCCGGCACATGCCGCCAGATGCCTTGCGGTACTTGCTCGACGCCGCCGACCACCAGGTGTTGGTGATCGTCGCAGTTGGTCATCACCACGCGGAAGATTTCCAGCATCGAGTTAGGGAAATCCGAGTCCCAGCCGCCGGTACCGAAACCGACCTGACCGAACACTTCGCGGTGATGGAACGACAGTTTGGCGAAGGCTTCCGAGGTGGCGACGAAGTCATAGAACGTGCGGTCGTCCCACAGCGGCACCAAGGTGTTCCACAACTCTTTCAGGCGCGGCACATCACGGTCACGGATGGCTTGCTGGATATCGGCGAACTGCGAGCCGGCTTCCAGTGCATCCGCCCAGGCGTCAGCCACTTCCTGGAACAGTGCAGGAAGATCCGCCAGTTTCTGTGCGTAGTGGGTTTTGCCTTCCAGGTCGATCACGGTGCTGCCGGAGGCTGGCGTCAACGGGTTCGGAAAAGGTTTGGTCGCAAGCCCGAGCTTGTCGACGTAGTGATAGAACGCCGTGGAAGAGACCGGGAAGCGCATGCCGCCAAGTTCAGCGACGATGCCATCGGTGCCGTTGAACGCTTGCGAGCGCAGCCGACCACCAAGCTTCGACGCCTCATAAACCACCGGTTTCAGGCCAAGCTTCATCAGCTCGTAAGCGGCCACCAGACCGGCAATGCCTGCGCCGACAATCGCCACTTCGGCGCCGTGATTATGTTCAGGAATACTGCCGAGGCCGGCCGGGTGTTCGATCCAGTCGTCGAACGCGAACGGAAAGTCCGGGCCGAAAATGGTGACTGGTTTCTTACCGTCTGCAGGATGGCGATTGTTCTTGTTCATGGTTGACCTTGCTGGCGACCCGACGCGGGATGCGCGTCTGAGTATAGGAAAAGATGCCAGCCATTCTAGGGAGCGTAGAGCACGTTAATAAGACGCAAAGTGTCGTCGTTTTGCCAATAAGATGATCAATATGACGATTGTTGCCTGCATACCGACCAAAATGTGGGAGTGCGCTTGGCGCAGATTTTTTGAGCAACCCAGTTAAATGTGGGAGTGGGCTTGCTCACGAAGGCATTCATTCAGTCGCTATCAGTAGTAGCTGGTCTACCGCCTTCGCGAGCAAGCCCGCTCCCACAGTGGATTTGTGCTTGGCACAGATTCTGTGCGCAACTCGGTTAAATGTGGGAGCCGGGCTTGCCCGCGAAGAGGCCTTATCAGCCAACCGAAATGATATGGCCAACACTCAAACCGGCTGCCCCCGATCAACCTTGCTGCTCAAAATAATCGAGGTCGTCGTCTTCTCCACCCCATCCACGCTGCCAATCTGATCCAGCAACTGATCGAGCTGCTCTGGCGAATCGGTGCGCAACCACGCGACATAATCAAACTCGCCACTCACCGCACACAATTGCTGCACCTGCGCCATCGCACTCAACCGGCGCACCACCTCCTTGCCGGAACGCGGCTGCACCTTGATCCCGACGTAGGCCTGCAAGCCGCCATCGACCACGCGCTGGCCCAGACGTACGCCATAACCGGTGATGACCTTGGCCTTTTCCAGCCGCGCCAATCGAGAGGTCACGGTGGTGCGCGCAATGCCTAATTGCCGGGCAAGCATGGCCACACTTTCGCGGGCGTTGATTTGCAGTGCGGCGATCAGCTGACGATCGATTTCATCGAGTGCGGGCGGGCGGGTGTCTGGCAAGGGGCGGCTCCATGGGGGGGGGTGAATTACGCATGTTACAAGACTACCAAGTTGACACGACGCTGATCCTTGTCAAAGATGTGGGCAAGAGCGCGAAATCTGCTGCCTTGCAGGGCTTCAGCAGACGTAGGTACCTCAGCGATGCTGCTACGTCGGTGTAAGGTGAGACCTCTAATCCAATTTCCTGAGGATGCAGATATCAGGATTTGAATACCCATGGGGCAGCCTTAATGCTGCCCTTTTTATTTGCCTGCGTAAGGGGCGGGCACTATCATCGCCACCTCAGCACTGACCGGAACCTTGGTAGCAAGGGGTGTTGATTTCGGTGGCGCAAGTCACTCCCAGCCAGTGAGCGGGATATGCGGGTAGCCGTGAAAGAACAAGCCGATAGAGATTCACAGAAAGCCCTGATGCGAAAGCGTCGGGGCTTTCTGCTTTCCAGTGCTTCCAAAAGTTAAAAGGCTGAAGGAGAAAAATGGTGTGAGTTGCGCGGTTTCGGATAACTGATGTTTTTTGACGTTTACCGATCGACCGCCCAAGAAAAAGCCGCGCATTTAGCGCGGCTTTCAATTTGGTGGGCCCACACGGACTTGAACCGTGGACCAAAGGATTATGAGTCCTCTGCTCTAACCAACTGAGCTATAGGCCCTCAGTAGGTCGCGGATTATAGCGACGGTTTCTCGGCTGTGCTATCCGAATAATCCGATACGGTTACACGAAGAAACGTTGCCGCGAATTCTTCCGGTGGCAGCGGCAGGCTGACGATGTAGCCTTGGATCTGTTCGCAGCCTTCGGCGGCGAGGAATTGCTGCTGTGCCTGGGTTTCCACACCCTCGGCGATGACGGTGAATTGCATGCTGCGGCCCAGTGCGATGATGGCCCGGACAATCGCCGCATCGTGGGGGTCATCGGGCAGTCCGCGGACGAAGGACTGGTCAATTTTAAGGATGTCCAGCGGCAAGCGCTTGAGGTAGCTGAGCGAGGAATAGCCGGTGCCGAAGTCATCGATCGCCAGTTGCACGCCGAGGTGTTTGAGTTGGTGCAGCACGGCCAGCGCCTCTTCGGCCTGACTCATGATGAAATTCTCGGTAATTTCCAGTTGCAGTAAATCCGGCATCAGGCCGTTGTCGTTGAGCAGTTGTTCGATGCGGCCAAGCAGGTTCGGCTGACGCAATTGTGCGCCGGCGAGGTTCACCGACAGAGGACCGAGGCTGTCATAGACTTGGTTCCATTCGAACATCTGTCGGCACGCGGTCTCCAGCACCCAGTCGCCGATCTGCAGAATCATGCCGTTCTCTTCGGCGAGCGGGATGAAGTGCTCAGGTGGTACTTCGCCGAAGGTCGGGTGCCGCCAGCGGATCAGTGCTTCAGCGCCGACCAGACGGTGGTCGTCGAGGCTGATTTTTGGCTGGTAATAGAGGTGCAACTCATCGCGCTCGATGGCTCGGCGCAGTTCGTGCTCCAGCGCCACACGCTCACTGGCTTGGGCGGTGAGGTCGCGGGTATAGCTCTCGACGCGGTTGCGGCCCTTGGCTTTGGAGCGGTACATCGCCGCGTCGGCGTTTTTCACCAGCGTAGCGACGTCGCAACCGTCACGTGGGTACAAGCTGGTGCCGATGCTCGCGCTGATGAAGAACTCATGCTCACCGGCCTGGAACGGCGCGCCGAAGCAGTTGAGCAGCTTGGTGGCGATGTTGTCGGCGTCGCTGGCCTGCTGCAGGCCGGGCAGCAGGATGATGAATTCATCGCCGCCCAGTCGCGCCACGGTATCGATGTCGCGCAGTTGCTCTTTGAGGCGCACGGCGATGCCCTTGAGCAGCAGGTCGCCGACCGGGTGGCCGAGGCTGTCGTTGATGTGTTTGAAGCGATCAAGATCGAGGAACAGCACAGCGCCCTGACCACCGTTTTCCTGCTGATTGTTCAGTGCCATGAGCAGACGACTTTCGAACAGCGTGCGGTTCGGCAGGCCGGTCAGTGGGTCGTGGTGTGCCTGATAGTCGAGCTTGGCCTGCGCATGCTTGAGACTGGAGATGTCGGCGAACACGGCGACAAAGTGGGTAATGAATTTGTCGCGGTTACGCACGGCGCTGATGGTCAGCCAGCTCGGGTACAACTCGCCGTTCTTGCGTCGGTTGGAAATTTCGCCTTGCCAATGCCCCTCGTCGGTCAACTGATGCCACATCGCCGCGTAGAACGCGCTGTCATGCAGGCCGGAGGCGAGCAGACGCGGCGTGTGGCCGAGCGCCTCGCTTTCGCTGTAACCGGTGATTTCGGTGAAGGCCCGATTGACCGCGCTGATGTGCTGCTGGGTGTCGGTGATCAATACGCCTTCGGCGGTGCTCTCGAATACGGTAGCCGCCTGCTGCAATTTTTCCTGCATCAGATGGCGTTCGGTAATGTCCCGGGCGATGGTCAGCATGCAGTCTTCTTCGCCGATTGGCAGAGGTCGGCTGGAGACTTCGCAAAGGCGGATCAGCCCGTCGCTGCGGCGGATATGGCAGGTGAAGTCACGTACAAAACCGTCACGATGCAGCAGATCGAGCATCTGTTTGCGTTCGTTGAGATTGACCCAGATGCCCAGATCCAGCGCCGAGCGATCCACCGACATCGCGCTGTTGAAACCGGTGATGCGGCTGAAGCCTTCGTTGACCTCCAGCAGCAGGCCATCGCTCTGGCGTGACAACAGCAAGCCATCGGGCGAGGCATGAAACGCCTTGGCGAACTTCTCTTCCGAGGTTTGCAGTTGCTGCTGGGTTTCCTTGAGCTGAGTAATGTCGCGCACCACCACCACCAGTGCCGGAGTGGTGTCGAGGTCGAACGGCTCGGCGGAAATCAGGCCGGTAAATACTTGGCCGTTGTTGCGGCGAAAGGGCATTTCCAGGTTGCGGATGCTGCCGGCCTGCAAGCGCTGCAACAGTCCCGGACCGACCCCGGGAATGCCCCAGATATTCAGATCGGTGGCGGTCTGGCCAATGACTTCTTCGGCCTTCAGTCCGATCTGTTCCTCAAACGCTTCGTTGACCTCCAGCAAACAGCCATCGGACAGCCGCGCGATTACCAGAATGTCCGGGCATTGCTGGAATACCGAAGCAAATTTCTGCTCGGACAGGCGCAAAGCCTCTTCGGTGCGCTTGGTCTCACTGATGTCGATCATCAAGCCGCGCATCACCGGCTCATGACCGTGTTCGATCAGGCTGACAATGTCGCGCACCCACAGGCAGCGCCCATCGGCGGTGATTACCCGATAGTCGAGCGTGTGATCGCGACCCTCGCGTACGGCGTCATCACAGATGGCCTGAGCTCGGGTCAGATCTGCCGGATGAATGATATTTCGCCAGAAACCCGGAATCAGCCAGTGCGATTGTGGATAACCGAGCAGATCTTCGGCGTGCGGGGACACATAGCTGTAGGTGAAGTCGCTCATCCGCGCTTCCCAGGCGATGGCCGACAGGCTCTCCACCAGCCCGCGATAGTGATACTCGCTGCTGCGCAACTCCTGCTCGAGGTCGATTCGCCGGGCGATTTCCGAACTCAGGCGCCGGTTGATGCGGATCACCACGGCCAGCACGATCACCAGCAGGAGCAAGCCGGGCAGGCCGTAAACCAATAGATCTGACCAGAATGTCCGATGATCGAGAACGTTGCCGACCCAGTGCTCCTGAATGCTGCTGATTTCGTCCGGACTCATGTCGGCCAGGACTTTATCCAGAATGCCCACCAGCATTTTGTTGTCGCGGGGTACGGCCATCGCCAATTGATAGCGATAAGGGGTTTCGCCGCTGACGTACAAACCGTCGAGTTTGAGCTGGCGCAGGCTCCAGACGCTGGAAGCGAGGTCGCCGACCACCGCGTCGACCTCGTCGGTGGCCAGGGCCTGCAAGGCGGAACTGACATTGGGCATGGCCACCAGATTCAGATCCGGGTGGTGCGTGCGCAAAAGCTCATGCGGCGCGTAGTTTTCCACCACGGCGATTTTCAGACCGTAGAGGTCTTCGAGTTTGCGCGGCTGCGCGCCTCCGACGTGGGCGAGGATGACAATCGGGAAGTCGAGGTAAGGCCGGGTGAATGACAGGTAGGTCTGGCGTTCCGGGGTCGACATGATCCCTGGCAACAGATCGATCTTGCCTTGTTTGACCTGCTCCAGCACTTCTGTCCAGCTCACGGGTTCGATGGGCGTGAGTTTGATCGCGAGGCGTTGACGAATAACGTCGATATAGTCGGCTGCCAGCCCTTGGTAGCGGTTTTGGTCGTCGCGGAACTCGAACGGCGGCCACGACGCGTCCACACCAAGGTGCAAATCCGGGTGAGCCGCCAGCCAGCTACGTTCTTCATCGGTCAGAGTCAGCGCGTCAGCCGTTGCGGTCCAGATCATCAGTGACAGCAAAAAAAGCACGGACGCCAGTCTGGGCATAACGCTCTCGTTATGGCTCGGGGATGATTGTTTCGAGTGTAGACGGGGTATGCGGGGGAGGGGTGGTGCGAGGAATTTAATCTGCCATATAAACAAAACCCCCGGCCTGGGCCGGGGGTTCTGGTATCACTCGTCGAGGAAGGAGCGCAGATGCTCGCTTCGCGTCGGGTGGCGCAGCTTGCGCAGCGCCTTGGCTTCGATCTGACGGATCCGCTCACGCGTTACGTCAAACTGTTTGCCCACTTCTTCGAGTGTATGGTCGGTGTTCATGTCGATACCGAAGCGCATGCGCAGTACTTTAGCTTCACGGGCAGTGAGGCCGGACAGTACTTCGCGAGTCGCTTCTTTCAGGCTCTCAACAGTGGCGACATCGATTGGCGACTGCATGGTCGAGTCTTCGATGAAGTCACCCAGATGGGAGTCTTCGTCATCACCGATCGGCGTTTCCATGGAGATCGGCTCTTTAGCGATCTTCAATACCGTGCGGATCTTGTCCTCAGGCATGTCCATGCGTTCGCCCAGCTCTTCCGGGGTCGGTTCGCGACCCATTTCCTGCAACA